>NZ_JBMGQS010000002.1:0-234425 GCF_049060005.1 Flavobacterium sp. PLA-1-15
AAGCCCGCCTGCGCAGATGGTACTGCAGTTTGTGGGAGAGTATGTCGTCGCCTTTCTTTTGAAAACCCTTCATCAATCGATGAGGGGTTTTTTGTTTTTAGGAATATTCAGAGGTTTTAAGATTATTTTTCTCAGTAGCTGAGCTAAGTTAGTCTACCTCATAAAACAGGAATGTAAAGCATAATTTTTGCTTCAAGGTCTATGCAAAGCGAGTATAGAGGAAATTCAAAAGACTTACAGACAGGTGTTTAGTGTTTAGGGAGATTGTGTAGATGATCTAAGTGTTATTAGCTTTAATGATTATATTTAAAAAAGAAAGGGTAAGTTGCTTAAGCAACTTACCCTTTCTTTTTTGAAGATATTAAGATTTTATAATCCCAATTCTTTCTTTGTCTTGCTGGTCAATGCATTTTTGTTAACCAAAACCGAAATCGCTTTCAATTTCATATAGGGAACGCTCATATATACATAACCGCCGTTTCCATTATCGGTTCCCCAGGAATTTTTTACTTTGTAATAAATGTTTCCTTTTTGATCTTTTAATTTTCCAACAATGTGCATCAAGTGATCATCCGTTGTATTGAAATTTTCAAATTCCTGCTGACGAAACTCGGCCGTGATGTTCTTCTCTTTTTTGATTTCTTTTAAAATCGTCTTGTTGTCGGCTTCGTTTTCAGGAACAACAGCAATACCATTTTTAGCCGAAAAAGTTGCTTCACTAACATCGGCATCCAAAGCTAAAGTATAACCGTTATCTAGTGCATTATCAATATTTTGAATAAATTCCTCCAAAGGAAGATTATAGAAACTTCCGTAAGCAAAATTATCAGGAACATCAAGAATAAAACTTTTGTAAAAAGGTTCATGTGTAAAGGAAGAAATTGTTAAATAATCGTCAAGTTTCAATTTCGTCATCTCCAAAAAGCTCTTCGGTGTATATTTTTTTCCTTCAAAAGTAAATTCAGAAACATCGGCACCCATGTGCTTGTCCAGAATATCTGAAACTTCTTTTTTCCATTTCGGATCTAGTTTTTTAGAAGCGTCTGTATAAGGCTTCAATAAAGTTTCTAATTCTGCCACCATTTTCGAATGATCGAAAGTAGTTGCATTTCCAACCAGACCTGAATAGGTAGAAACAGGAACAATCCCGAATTTTTGAGCACTGTTGATAACATCGTGGTTCAATCCGCCTTCGCTGAATTGTGCCTTTCCTTGGCGCATCACATAATTCCATGCTTTCTTTGGATAGGTATGACGCACATTGTACATTTCCGACAAATCAATCTGCTTTCCGGAAATACGGATGATTTCGGCCTCCAAAAAGGAAGCGGATGAAAAACTCCAGCAAGTACCAGTTTGACCTTGAGAAATTACAGGGGTTGCCTCAATATCTTTAACGGTTTGGAATTCATACTTTTGGGAATAGGCTGAAAAAGCGAATGTTAAAAGGGCAATGCTGAATATATTTCTTTTCATTTTATTTGTATTTAATAAGGGGTAAAAGTATTATTTTTACGCTAAAATAAAATAAAATGGCGACAATAGACTGGAAAACTGTTAAAGATTTTGAAGATATAACGTATAAGAAATGCAATGGCGTTGCCCGAATTGCTTTTAACCGTCCGAATGTTCGGAATGCTTTCCGTCCAAAAACGACCAGTGAATTGTACCAGGCGTTTTATGATGCGATGGAAGATACTTCCATTGGAGTGGTTTTGCTTTCGGCTGAAGGACCTTCTACCAAAGATGGCATTTGGTCGTTTTGCAGTGGAGGTGATCAAAAGGCAAGAGGTCATCAAGGCTATGTAGGCGAAGATGGTTATCACCGTTTGAACATCTTGGAAGTACAGCGTTTAATTCGCTTTATGCCAAAGGTAGTTATTGCCGTAGTTCCGGGTTGGGCTGTTGGTGGGGGACACAGTTTGCATGTAGTTTGTGATCTGACTTTGGCCAGCAAGGAACATGCCATTTTTAAACAAACAGATGCCGATGTAACGAGTTTTGATGGTGGATATGGATCTGCTTATCTAGCCAAGATGGTCGGACAGAAAAAAGCACGTGAGATTTTCTTTTTGGGTAGAAATTACTCTGCTCAAGAAGCTATGGATATGGGAATGGTGAATGCTGTGATTCCACACGATGAACTGGAAGACACTGCTTATCAATGGGCTCAGGAAATATTAGAGAAATCGCCAACGTCAATCAAGATGTTGAAATTTGCCATGAACCTGACGGACGACGGAATGGTGGGACAACAAGTTTTTGCAGGTGAAGCAACACGTTTGGCATACATGACAGATGAAGCGATTGAGGGCAGAAATGCCTTTTTAGAGAAAAGAAAGCCTAACTTCGGGAAAAACAAGTGGATTCCTTAATTAAGGAAAAGTAAAAAGTCAAGAGACAATAGCGTAGAGTATTCGATTTTTATCCTAGGCTTCAGAAGCATTTATAATTCATAACTTATAATTCATAACTTTTGGAAAATTTTACAAATACGACCATTGATACTACACAGCTTCCTAGATTTGAGGAAGTTCAGTTTTCTAAATTGCATCCGAATTATTGGAAGGTAATACTAATCAATACCGCAATAACCTTTGTTATTTTTGGAATCGCAACAGGTTTTTTGTTTTATTTCAATGAAGAGATTGCAGATGCGGGACTTTATGTGGCTATTGGTTTTGCAGTTTTGATTGTAATTACTGTGCTATTTTCAAGAATCGGTTTCAAGAAAAGAGGCTTTGCATTCAGAGAACACGATGTGCTTTTTCAAAGTGGTGTTATTGCAACTAAAACTATCGTAATACCTTACAATAGAGTACAACACGTCGCTTTGCATGAAGGTTTAGCTTCGAGGTATTTTGGTTTGGCCAAAGTAGAAGTTTTCACGGCAGGAGGAAGTTCAAGCGATATAGAAATTCCTGGAATCGAAAAAGAACAGGCCGAAAACATCAAGCAATTATTGATGGGTAAAATTCAAAAGCAATTATGATTAGGGCCGATTTCACGAAACCTCAAAGGCAATCCAAAGTAGGGGTCTTGGTCATGTTTTTTTATACGCTTCAGCAGTATCTAAGAGCGTTTTGGCCTATCGCTGTCATCTGGATTTTTAAATTTGATGAAGTAAATAAGCTATATCTTGGTTTGGGAACTTTTGCTGTGATTGCACTTATAGCGGTTATTTCCTATCTAAAATACCTCAATTTTACGTTCTTTTTGGATGAAGAAAACCAAGAATTCATCATAACCGAAGGAATTTTAAACAAATCAAAAACAACTATCCAGCTCGATAAAATCCAACAGGTAAACATCAATCAATCATTGATTCAGAATTTTGTAGGAGTATATGCCTTGGATGTTGATACGGCTGGAAGTAGTAAGAAAGAAGGTTCTATAAAAGCCATTTCCCATAATTTGGCATTAGAATTAAAAGCAAGATTACTGGAAAACGAACGAAAAATAGTTTCGTCAGTTTTTGGATCAGAACCATCAATTGTTGAAACAAGCCCTGAAGAGCATCCGTTTATTAAAATCAGTTTTCTGACCTTGCTTAAAGTAGGCATTACTTCAAATTACTTGAGAAGCTTTGGTTTGTTGTTGCTTTTTGTAAGTACGATTTTCGAAAACCTGAGTAATTTTACCGAAGACGATTTTATTGACGACCAAAGCATTGAAAATTATTTTGATGAAACCGCTATCTTTAGAGGTGTTTTGATTCTTGCCACCCTTTTGTTTCTGATTGTTTTAATCATCAATCTGGTTCGAGTGGTCTTCAAATATTTCGATTATAAGATTGCCAAGCAAAAAGGTTCGTTGTTGCTTTCATACGGATTGTTGAATACGAAAAGCACGATTATCAAACCTGAAAAAGTACAGATTACAACCGTCACCCGAAATTATTTCCAAAAGAAGATGGATATTCTGGAGATAAAAATCAAGCAGGCAACCAGTGGCGAACCCGAAGAAAAGAAATCTGCGATAGAAATTCCGGGTTGTTCCGAAGTAGAACGCGACCAAATATTGAAATTACTGTTTAAATCCATCCCCGAAAAAGGCGTAATGCTGAAGCCTAATTTTCGCAAGCTTGTTTTCTCGATATTCACGACAATAGTTTTACCTTTGTCTGTGTATTTTGGCTTTGCCAAATGGATTGAGCCAAAAGCTTTCGAGTTTATCTACCTCGTTCCGGTTTACGCAGTTTTCATAGGATTGATTTTGTATTTCAGTTTCAGAAATTACCGATTGTTTGTGAGTGACAATTTCATTATCAAACAGCACGGTGCTTGGGACATCGAGAATGAAATCATTGAGCCAGGAAAGATACAGGCCATTTCAACGTCACAATTGTTTTGGCACAAAAAAGCCAACATCGGATCAATCATTTTGCATACAGCGGGAGGAAATGTAGCTTTTCAATTGGGCGATTTCAGCAGAATAAAAAATTACGTCAACCTTTGGTTGTACGAAATTGAAACATCAGATAGCAATTGGATGTAAAAAAATGTTGTACGTTATAGGTTCTAAGTTATTTAGAAACCTAAAACATACAACCCACAACCTAGAACAAAAAATATTAAAATGAGACATTGGATTGAAGCAGCAAGAGTAAGAACATTACCACTTTCGGTATCAGGAATCATTGTAGGAAGCATGTACGCGTTAGCGTATCCAACCGACAATGTGCTAACGCCAACCGAAGTCTTCAACTGGCAATTGTTCGGTTTTGCAATCTTGACCACTTTGGGATTACAGATTCTTTCCAATTTTGCCAATGATTATGGCGACGGAATAAAAGGAACCGACAACGAAGACAGGGTGGGACCAAAACGTGCCATTCAAAGTGGCGTGATTTCGCCTGAAGCAATGAAACGAGCAATGATTATCACATCAGTATTGACTTTTATTTCTGCAGTTCTCTTGATTTATTTCGCTTTTGGACAAGATTATATTTTGTATTCTGTCATCTTTCTAATCCTTGGGATATTGGCGATAATCTCTGCAATTCGCTATACCGTTGGTAACACAGCCTATGGTTACAGTGGTTATGGCGATGTGTTCGTATTTATTTTCTTCGGATTGGTAAGTACGTTAGGCGTTAATTTTCTCTATTCAAAACAGGTAGATTGGGAATTGTGCCTTCCAGCCATCGCCATAGGATTTTTAAGTGTAGGTGTTTTAAACCTGAACAACATGCGTGACGAAGAATCCGACCGAAAATCAGGAAAAAACACCATCGTCGTAAAAGTGGGTGGCGCTGTAGCTAAAAAATACCATTTCTTCTTGGTTATTTCTGCAATGCTATTGGTTTTGGCATTTGCCATCTATGTAGATTTTGTAAAGGACATTGAGCCTGAAAAACTAAATTTCGACACCTATTTCTTTTTGGTCATCTATTTTCCACTAACGAGTCATTTGATACGGGTTTATAAAAACAAAAATCCAAAATTACTCGACCCAGAGTTGAAAAAATTGGCCATCTGCACGTTTTTATTATCCATTTTATTGTCGTTAAGTTTGATTTATTTGCTTTCAGATTTGGTTGTTAATTCATAAGTTTAACTGTTTAAAGCTTTCAAAATATGAAAATTACATTTTACGGACACGCCTCATTAGGAATCGAAGTCGGTGGAAAAAACATCATTGTCGACCCCTATATTTCTCCAAATCCAAAAGCGTCACACATCGATGTTGATGCGCTTGAAGCCGATTATATTCTTTTGACACACGCTCATGGCGACCATATTGCCGATGTAGAAAGCATTGCGCAAAGAACCAACGCCTTAATTGTTTCCAATGCAGAAATCGCAGGATATTACGAAAAGAAAGGGTTCAGAACACATCCAATGAACCACGGCGGAAGCTGGGATTTCGATTTCGGAAACGTAAAGTATGTCAACGCTATCCATTCAAGTTCGTTTCCCGACGGAAGCTACGGCGGAAATCCTGGCGGATTTGTTATCGAAGGCGAACGCAAGAACATCTACATCGCTGGTGATACGGCTTTGACGTTCGATATGCAACTCATCCCGATGCGTACCAAGCTCGATTTGGCGATTTTTCCAATCGGCGACAATTTTACAATGGATGTCGATGATGCCATTGTTGCTTCGGATTTTGTAGAATGCGACAAGGTTTTGGGCTATCATTTCGATACGTTCGGTTACATTGAAATCAACCACGAAGAAGCCATCAAAAAGTTCTTCGATGTTGGAAAAGACCTGATGTTGCTAGAAATTGGAGCTTCAATCGATTTGTAATTAGGAGCGAAAGGTTAGGGCAGAGAATAATCCATTTTCCCGCCTTCCTTCCAATCTTTTATTTTTTTAAAGAAAAAAAAATAAAAGGATTTTCCCTCCAGTCGGGGCTAGACAGCATTCCATTTTCCAGAACGCAAGGCTTAAATATAAAAATTTTCATTCCATAGAAAATGAACAAAAAAGGAATACTTCTCTTATTGGTTTTTGCCACGATGCAAACTGTTTTTGCACAGCAAGACGGCTTTTGGGATAAGAATCGTGCTACAACCAAGGAAATAATCCTCGGAGCAGGCGACCGAATCGTAGTTAAAACCGAAGATTTTCCAAAAGGAACCACGGAAGTAGTGTACCGCATCACCACGCTAGACGACAACCAACAATTGGCGGGAAGCCTGGTTTCTCTTTTGAAATCCATTCCCGACCCATCCGGAATCAGTCAAGGTTCTGCTGGAGCGGTTTTTATCGTTTCTAAGATTTCCGGTGATGATAAATGCAAGTATGCTATCTTTTCAAGTCAAGAATTGGCCAACGCATACAAAGAGTCCGGAAAAGCAGAAAAAGCTTGTATCGTACAGAATACACCCGTAAACAAGGATGCTAAACTGCTTTCCTTTGACAAGTCGGCTTGCTTGAAAACCAATACCACCAATATGTTTTTTGCCTTCGAAAGCGACAATTGGCTGATGAAGCAAAAGATTGTCTTGGAAGTTGTGCCGTGGGTGGATTATAAGCTGAGCAAGGGCTGGAGTCCAGAAAACCGCAAATCCATCATCGAATTGTGCAAGACTTCTAACATCGCACAATTGATGATTAATTCAGATGATTTTTGTGTCTGTATTCTAGATAAGTTTCAAACGAAATATAAATTTCAAGAATATCAAAAACTATTGGCTTCAGAGAAATCTAAAGCATTCAAGGATTTTGGTGCGGAATGTTTGAGCAAGAATCCTGCAAACGAAGCGATTCATAACGCTATCCGACTGGATGCTTTCCAGCATTTCAAAAACAAACGTTACGACGAAGCCATCCGACTTTTACACGCCGGAATAATTGACAACGGAAACGGAAAAGTATTGGATTACGATGCTTTGGGAACCTATTATTTGTACTTAAAACAATTCGGAAAAGCCATAAAATACCTGAAAGAAGGCGAGAAGCTTGATGATTCGGAGTTACAAATACAATTGAATCTGGCACATGCCTATTTGCTGAGTAACAATTATGCGGAAGCAAAAGCCATTCACAAGAAATACCAATTGGAAAATATTTCGGCACTTGTGGATTGGAAAACCAAAACGATTAGGGATTTTGAAGACCTTAAAAAAGCAGGTTTCAAATCGAATGATTTCGAAAGGATTTTGAAACTTTTTAATGATTAAATAGGAATAAATGAAAAATAACAACTTGTCGGAATATAGCAATGAGAAACTTCTGAAAAGAAGAGGTCTGTTCAAAGGGTTTTTAATTGGCAGTGCAATCGTTTGGTTGTTTATGATGGCGTTTGCAATCTACTATTTAACAATCAAACCCATCGATAAATCATTTGTGGTTTTCCTTCCGATATTTATCCTTCCAATTACTTTGACTCCAATTTATATCCATGTAGGCTTGCTCAACAAGGAAATTAAATCTAGAAATCTAAAATAGAGATTAACTTCGATTTTTAATGCCCTTGAAAGCAACTTATCACAAATACGTATTAAACTTCAAAAGGCCTTCAGGGACTTCGAGAGGCGTTTTAATCGAAAAGGAAACTTGGTTTATCCTCTTGGAGCAAGACGGTAAAAAAGGAATAGGAGAGTGCGGTATTCTTCGAACCTTGAGCATCGATGATCGTCCCGATTATGAAGGTAAATTACGATGGACGTGTGAGAATATCCATCTAGGAGAAAAAGCGCTTTGGGAAGCTTTAATTGAGTTTCCTTCGATTCAGTTTGGGGTGGAAATGGCGTTCCAATCTTTGGCAAGTGAAACTCCTTTTTTACTCTTTCCATCCGAGTTCACAAACAGTCAAAAAAGCATCCCCATTAACGGTCTGGTTTGGATGGGAGAACCTTCGTTTATGAAGGAACAAATCGAGGAAAAATTAGCGCAAGGTTTTAACTGCATCAAACTTAAAATTGGCGCCATAGATTTCGAAAAAGAACTCGCTTTATTACGCTTTATTCGTAAAAATTACGACTCCAAAACTATTGAAATCCGAGTAGATGCTAACGGTGCATTTACTTTAGATGAGGCTTTAAGTAAAATAAATCAATTAGCTGAATTTGAGTTGCATAGTATTGAACAACCTATTCAAAAAAATAATACTGACAGGATGTCAGAACTCTGTAAAACGACTCCAATTCCAATTGCTTTGGATGAAGAGCTTATCGGTGTGTTTTCATACGAAGAAAAAGAAGCTTTATTGCAAAAAACACAGCCTCAATACATCATTTTAAAACCCAGTTTGATAGGTGGTTTTCGAGGTTCGAAAGAGTGGATTTCTTTGGCTGAAAAATACAACATTGGTTGGTGGATTACCTCTGCTTTGGAAAGTAATATTGGTTTGAATGCCATCGCACAATGGACTTTTTTACAACAAAATCCGATGCCTCAAGGATTAGGAACTGGAGCGCTTTATACTAACAATTTTGATTGTCCTTTATTGGTTTCAGAAGGGCAATTGTGGTATGATAAAACTTTGGGATGGGATGTCGCCTCTTTAGATATTATACCTGATAATGCTCCAAGTAATACTTAATAATTAAGCTCAACAATCTAAATTCGAGCAGGCATACCCCGATGTAGATTATGATCCTAATAATAAAGTTGTACAGCTTGTAATCCTTTCCAAAAGCACCGTACAGCCCATTGATTATATACACCAGCAAAAGTAGCGTAATGTATGCATTGCTCCAGTCAGCAATAAAAGATAGGCTTTCTACAAACTCAGTAAACACAATGAGACTTTGAAACTGCGTAATTACGATGATACCCAAGAAATGCATTCCAAAGATAATTAAATGCTCACTGTATAAAAGTTTCTTTTTGTTGAATAAAACAAAACTGTTTAAAGCATATACGGGTATTGCTAATAAAAGGAAAAATTTTACATACTTTGTCAAGAAGTCAGAAGTGGCACTTGATGGAATCGGTTCGATGTAGGATACGTAATTTTCAAACGCTGTGGCATAGATATTATCAATAAAAATGCCTAATGCCGTAAGTAAAAGTATCAAATAGAACACATTGTAATACCGGATGCGTTTTCCTTCGATATATTCCAAGGAAGCTTTTCCGGGACGTATTAAGGCCTGTTTGAGGGTAAAGAGAATTCCTTTTTCCATGTGCCAAACGCCGTGAACGATGTCGTGGAATAAGAAGTGCTTTAGAGTAATGCGGTGTGTATCGGTTTTTTGCCCACAATTTGGACAAAATTTATTGTCGACCGGAGTGTTACAGTTTAAGCATTTGATTGGTTTCATAGGCTTTTTGTTAGTATGATAAGAAAAAAACTTATAAGTAACAGAAGGAAAAGAAGTAATATATCAAAAACAATCACTCTTAAAAAAAGTCCCGACTTGCTGTAAACTGACTGAAAGGCCTTGTAATAGCCATAACTAATGAATAATAACAGAATTACAGGAGTTGAACGGTCGATAATGAGAGCAATTGTAGAAAAATTTTCTAAAAAATCTAAAAAAGAAAGTATTGTACTGACCAAAGTGATGATCATTACTCCTAAAAAAACCATTCCAGAAATTATAAAATGCTCACTGAGATTTAATCTTTTTCTTCGAAAAACGATAAAACTGTTGAAAGCAAATAATGGAATTAATGAAAGAATCAATATTTTACCGTAATCAGACAAAAAAGCATAATTTTTTTGTGCTATCTTTTCAGTTTCTTCAAGTTTTTCAGGAAAATAAATGGTTTGAAGATGTTCGTAATAATTGGCTAAAAAAAGTTGAAGACCGACAAGCAAGACTGTCAAATAGAATACATTGTAATATTTTATTCGCTTTCCACTGATATAATCCAATGCTGCTTTTCCGGGCCTTGTTAAGGCTTCTTTCATCGTGAATAAGATGCCTTTTTCCATGTGCCAAACACCATGCAGAATGTCGTGTACTAAAAAATGCTTGAAATTTATGCGATGCGTATCTGTTTTTTGTCCACAATTGGAACAATAATTCCGTTCAGTTGCTTCATTGCAATTTAAGCAGATAGGGCTTTTCATAAAAGTTTGGTTTTTGGTCTCGCTAAAATAGAAAAAGGCTTTCATTTTCTGAAAGCCTTTTCTTAAATAGTTAAAAAATAATCTATTTTTTATTCTCCACCCATTTTCTAGCATTTACAAACGCTTCATGCCAAGGCGAAACCTCATCGTTTCTGCCTTCTGGGTAATTCGCCCAGTTCCATTGGAAGGTTGAACGCTCAATGTGGGGCATCATCGCCAAATGTCTTCCAGTTTTATCACACATCATAGCAATGTTGAAGAACGAGCCATTAGGATTGGCTGGATAATTTTCATAACCGTACTTTCCAACCACATTGTATTTATCTTCCGTGTAAGGCAAGTCGAATTTTCCTTCTCCGTGCGAAATCCAAACACCTAAAGTGCTTCCTGCCAAAGTATTTAGCATTACCGAATTATTTTCTTGGATTGTTACCGAAGTAAACCCACTTTCGTGCTTATGGGAATCGTTATGGCGTAATTTTCCGTGTACTTCATGCTCTGGATTGATCAATTCCAACTCCATAAACAATTGCGCTCCGTTGCAAATTCCAACTGATAATGTATCTTCTCTTTTAAAGAAATTATCCAAAGCCGTTTTTGCTTTTTCATTGTATAAAAATGCTCCAGCCCAACCTTTTGCAGAACCCAAAACATCTGAGTTAGAGAAACCTCCAACGGCTCCGATAAACTGGATATCCTCCAAAGTTTCACGACCAGAAATCAAATCGGTCATGTGAACGTCTTTTACATCAAAACCTGCCAAATACATTGCATTTGCCATTTCTCGCTCGGAATTGCTTCCTTTTTCACGAATAATTGCTGCTTTCGGTCTTGGTTTAGAAAAATCTACAACTGGTTTTTTCCCTGTAAAATGCGCAGGGAAATTAAACTGCAAAGGTTGGTTTTTGAAATTATCAAAACGTTCCTTCGCTTTCAACTCACCCGATTGTTTGCGGTCTAATAAATATGAAGTTTTGTACCAAGTATCTCTAGCTTCAGCTACATTAATCGAAAGATTTTGGTCACCGTTTTTAATCGTAACGGTATCGCCTTCTTTTACTTTTCCGATGTTGAAGAATGCCACATTATTTTCATTCAAAACGGTTTCAACCGAAGCATCAGCTTGGAAAACAATTCCGATATTTTCAGAAAACAAAACTTTTATAGTGTCGCTTTCGCGTAAAGCACTCAAATCATAATCAGCAACTAAATTCACATCAGCGAAGCACATTTCCAATAAAGTGGTAATCAAACCACCGCTTCCGATGTCGTGTCCTGCTTGGATTTTATCGGCTTTTATCAAATCTTGAATTACGTTGAAAGTAGTCTTGAAATTTGCTCCGCTCTTAATCGTAGGAACTTCCGTCCCAATTTTATTCAATACCTGAGCAAAAGACGAGCCTCCTAATTTGAAATCGTCTTCTGAAAGGTTGATGTAATAAATATTACCGGCTTTTTTCTTCAAAACTGGTTCCACCACTTTTTGAATATCCGTACAATTTCCGCCTGCAGAAATAATCACCGTTCCTGGAGCAATTACGTCTCCATCAGGATATTTCTGTTTCATCGAAAGCGAGTCTTTTCCTGTCGGAATATTAATTCCCAACTCTATTGCAAAATCAGAACAACCTTGAACCGCTTCATACAAACGCGCATCTTCCCCTTCATTTTTACAAGCCCACATCCAGTTGGCAGAAAGTGAAACACCTTTCAAGCCATCTTTAATCGGAGCCCAGATGATGTTCGACAACGATTCTGCAATCGCAGTGCGGCTTCCAGCAACAGGATCAATCAGCGAAGCGATAGGCGAGTGGCCCACGGTTGTGGCAACACCTTCTTTTCCTAAATAATCCAACGCCATCACACCAACATTGTTCAAAGGCAATTGCAACGGTCCGGCACATTGCTGTTTGGCAACTTTTCCGCCAACACAACGGTCGACTTTGTTTGTCAGCCAGTCTTTGCAGGCAACAGCTTCCAATTGCAACACTTGGTCAAGATACTTTTTGAAGTTTTCTTGAGTATAGTCTAAATCTGTATATTTTCTATCAATTGTAGTATCGTTCATCACCACTTTTGGAGAACTTCCGAACATGTCTTCCAACGCAAAATCCATAGGTTTTGCACCAGTGGTTTTTGATTCAAAAGTAAAACGGTGATTTCCAGTTACGTCACCAACTCGATACATCGGCGAACGTTCACGATCAGCAATTTTCTGTAAAGTCTCGATATCTTTCTGGCCGATAACCAATCCCATTCTTTCTTGGGATTCGTTTCCGATGATTTCCTTTGCAGAAAGCGTTGGGTCGCCAACAGGCAATTTATCCAAATCAATCAAACCGCCTGTTTCTTCCACCAATTCTGAAAGACAATTCAAATGTCCACCAGCACCGTGATCGTGAATCGAAACAATCGGGTTTTCGTCGCTTTCCACCAATCCACGGATGGCATTTGCGGCACGTTTCTGCATCTCAGGATTCGAACGTTGAATAGCATTCAATTCGATTCCAGAGCTGAATGCACCGGTATCTGCTGAAGAAACCGCTGCACCACCCATTCCAATTCTATAATTTTCTCCTCCTAAAATAACGACTTTATCGCCTACTTTTGGTTTTTGCTTGATAGCCTGGCTTTCTTTTCCATAACCAATTCCACCGGCAAGCATGATCACTTTGTCAAACCCTAATTTTCGAGCATCTTCTTCGTGTTCAAAAGTCAAAACCGAACCTGTAATCAACGGCTGACCGAATTTGTTTCCGAAATCAGATGCTCCGTTTGAAGCCTTGATTAAAATATCCATCGGCGTTTGATACAACCATTTTCTTTCGTTCATGGCTTCTTCCCAAGGACGATTTTCTTCCAAACGAGAATACGAAGTCATGTAAACCGCAGTTCCAGCCAAAGGCAAAGAACCTTGTCCGCCCGCCAAACGGTCACGGATTTCTCCGCCAGAACCTGTTGCAGCACCATTGAAAGGCTCTACCGTTGTTGGAAAATTATGTGTTTCCGCTTTAAGCGAAATAACCGAATCAAAATCTTTTGTTTCGTAAAAATCAGGCTTGTCGGCTGATTTTGGTGCAAATTGCTGCACTCTCGGACCTTTTACAAATGCCACATTGTCTTTATAAGCCGAAACAATACCGTTTGGATTTTCAGAAGATGTTTTCTTGATCAATTTGAATAGGGAAGAAGGTTTTTCTTCTCCGTCAATCACAAAAGTTCCGTTGAAAATCTTATGGCGGCAATGTTCTGAATTGACTTGGGAAAATCCAAATACTTCAGAATCGGTAAGTTTTCTACCTAATTTTTTAGATAAGTTTTCTAAATAGTCTACTTCGTCTTGACTCAAAGCCAAACCTTCTTTTGAATTGAAAGCCGCAATGTCTTCAATTTCAAGAATCGGTTCTGGTTGAATGTTAATGGTATAAATTTCTTGGTTTAGCTCGGAATATTTTTGCGACAGCATCGGATCAAAATCAGAAAAAGCTTCATTAACTTTCTGAAATTCTTCAATCCTGATGATGCCTTCGATGGCCATATTTTGAGTAATCTCAACAGCATTTGTACTCCAAGGCGTAATCATGGCGGCACGAGGACCAACAAAAAAATCCGCTAATACGGATTTTTCTATTTTATGGGTGTTGCCAAAAAGCCAGTTTAATTTTGAGATGTTTTCAGCCGAAATTTCGCTTTGCGTTTGGACTGCAAAAACCGTGTTGGTTTGGTTTCCGAAGAAATGAATCATTGTGTGTAGTTTGTGTTGTGTGGTGCAAATTTAGTTCAAAAAGTCTTAATGTCAAAAGTTTTAAAGTCATAAAGTGAAAAGTCATAAAGTTGAATTTCTGAGAACATTTTAGCTCAAAAAAAAGACCGCCTTTTGGCAGTCTTCTCTTTAAGTTTGGGTTTATTTTTTACGCTTCATCACGATTTCCATCGATTTGAATTCCTTGCCATCAGGTGAAGTATCAAAGGATTCCATTTTTCGAGTATCAGCATCAACGATGGTCATAATCTCTCTGAATTTCTTCATTTTTTTCGTCAACGGATCTACCATTTCTCCCGAAAGATTAATCGTTTTTGTCGATTCGTCGTATGTTCCAGAAGCAATCATCATTCCCGTTCCCATATTGTCAATCCAGGTCGAAGTATATTCGCCCGAAGCGTTGTTGTAGGCCATTGTAGAGATTCCTTCAAAATCCATTCCCATCATTTTTCCCTTGTGGCGTTGTTCCTGGTATCGTCCGCCTAAAATCATTTTGATATCAGCTGTTGCCGTATGTTTCTGTGGGTTTTTGTCTTCCGGCCCCATCCAAAATGTCAAATCTTCCGTCCAAGTTCCTACATCGCCGGCAAGAATTTTGTGTGGCTCGCCAACAGTTGCATATTCCTGCCAAGCCTTGTTCATCGCTGCAGTGTCCATTGCTACGGGCGGAGCTGTTTCTTCAACTGCTGTAGTATCGGTTTCGATAACTGTTTTTTCTACTTTTGTTTCTTCTTTTTTGCAAGAAGCGAAGCAAAGCATTAGTACTCCTAAATAAATAAAGTTTGTTTTCATAAGGATGATTTTTTGGTTTATCCTTATAAAATTAGCAAAAAAAACAGTTAAAATTAAAAATAATTAAAAAACATGTTTTGTTAGAAGCGGATATTGGGGAAGAAAGTAAACCATTTTCCCGCCTTCCTTCCAATCTTTTGTCCCGAAAAAAATCGGAACAAAAGGATTTTCCCTCCAGTCGGGGCTATATAAAATCTTTAGGCATTCTTTAAACTTTTGAATCGATATCCATAAAAAAATCGGAACAGCTTTAGGCCATTCCGATTTCCGATTTATGTACTTAAAATTGTTTATTCTTCCGTAAAAACAGCAAAGTTATAAGCTCCAATATCCGATGGATTTGTTCTCACATTTCCTAAAATATCAAAAGTTCCAGTTGAAAAATTGAAATTAGCGGCACCTTTTGCAGCCGAATCAGCCCCAATATTAAGTTTGTTATTTGCCGTATCCAAGAAATCAGGATTGAACTCGCTAGAATTTCTTGCAATAAGATTTCCAACATAATGCACGCCGTCTTCAAATTGATATTCTGGATGATTGATGAGTTGAGAGTTTCCTGCCTTGTCAAATTTGATAAGACAATTTTCAAATTTGAACTCAAATTGTTTTGTAAAGTCTTTGTTCACTGAAATCTGCCTGCTGTTCGAACCATAGAAGATGCAGTTGTTGAAGTTGGCTTCCGTCAAATCATAGGTTACAGGTTGGTTGTTACCGTCTAAAACAAAGTTGCTCAATAATAATGCAACGTGGCTGGAAGTAGTACGTTCGTTATTAATGGTACAATGCGTAAAGTTATAAGCACCTCCCAAAATACAAGCCAAACTCGCAACACCTCTGGAATTAGAATTAATGACAACGTTTGTCGCATCGATTTTGGCGTGCTGCCCTAAAATTCCATAAGCACCTGAATTGTAGATTTGTGTATTATTGATTTGTATCGGATTTTCAAAATTGTTAATCGCCATGATTCCGATAAGCGCATTCTTGATGGTAAGATGATTGAACGTATGATTTTTGCTTCCCTCACGCAAATAAATGGTTGACCATTGCCCTGGAACATCAGCAAAACCAGGTTCCAGTCGATCGCCCTCAAAAATCACTTCATTTTCCATGGCTTCGGTTGTCGATAGTGTTCCGTTAACTTTTATGGTACCGCCTTCCTGCACAATGATACCCGAATCGGCATGAAAATGAATTCTCGCCCCCGGATTTACATTCAGCGTTTTATTTTCCGGAACTGATGCAAAACCATATACAACATACGGCTTGTCATTGCCCCAAACATATTCATTTCCATTATCAGGATGGGCTTCTTCGAGGTTTCGACCTCTTACTTGTGTTACTTCGCCTTCCTCGTTAAAGCCATAATCTACCAGATCATATACGTCGCCGTTCTTTTTCGGGAAAATAAAGTAAGCATCTTGAATCAAAGTCACCAATTCTACTTTTTGCTGGTTGGTGCCTTCCCCAAACAAAATCTGGTCGGTATAAAGGAAATCGGTTGGGTTTGCATCGATGATTCCCGCTGTAGTCTCGATAAAGATATACAAACTGTCTTTTGCAAGAAGTTCTACATTTTTGAAAACGCAGTTATTTTCGCCGGTCATTCCGTCAACCGTCATGCGGTATTTTGAAGTTTCTTTCTTTGCGAATTCGATGGTTGGGATCTTGATGTCCTTGTCGCTTTTGTTGTACACTTTTAAAGTATAAGTACTCGAACCTACATTCGTGAAAACAGTATCGAGGTAAACGGTATCTCTTGAAAATTCCAAACCGCCTGTTCGGGTTTCAAAATCGAAATCGTTTCGGCAGGAAGTCAATGAAACCAATATTCCTATAAAAAGGATAAAAATAGAATTACGCATTATTGATGAATTTTGGTAAAAATAGTAAAAATGTTGGTTCGCTTCAAATATACTTTGGTACTATCAAATAGCCACAGATTTACAGATTAATTATTGATGCTAAATCAGTGAATCAGTGGCAAACTTCAAGAGTTCGCAAATAATGGTTATTTTTGCAGTAAACTTTTATAAAAAATGGAATTCGATAAGGAAAAAATACTGAATCTGTGCCGTAATTTCTCGAAAAATACGCTTATGCAGACTTTAGAAATAGAATATATTGATGCCGGAGAAGATTTTCTGGTGGCGAAAATGCCTGTAAATCCTAACGTTCATCAACCGATGGGATTACTTCATGGCGGAGCAACTGTTGCATTGGCAGAAAGTGTGGGGAGTGCGGCTTCGATGCTGTATGTGAATTCTGAAAAGCAGGAAGTTCGCGGTATTGAAATTTCGGCCAATCATTTAAAAAGCAAAAGAAACGGAATTGTTTACGGAACGGCAAGGATTGTCCACAAAGGCAGAAGCATCCATTTATGGGAAATCAGGATTACGGATGAAAACGACAACCTGATTTCACTTTGCAAGCTGACGAATATGATTCTGCCAAAGCGAAATACAAATGATTGATGTACTTAATACAGCAAGAAACCATTTTGCAAAGAAGTTGCCTTTTGTGCTTTATTCAAAACCGAATCAACGCAAAGTAATTGGACTTTTTCAAGAAAATGATGAATTGTATCATTCTGAAAATTTGCAGGAAGCTGGATTTATCTTGGCTCCCTTTGAAGGAAATGAACAGGTTTTAATTCCCGAAGAAAAATCAGAAGTAAAGATTTCTGATTTTATTTTTGAAGGAAATAATTCCAATAACCATCCAATTTCAGATGACGAAAGTGGAAAGGAAGCTTTTGAAAAGCTGGTTCAGAAAGGAATTGATGCCATTAACAATAACAGTTTTCAAAAGGTAGTTTTATCAAGAAAGGAAATTGTAGCAGTTGAAAATTTAGATTTCGCTTTAATTTTCGAAAGATTGTTGCAAACTTATCCAACGGCTTTCAAATATTGCTGGTTTCATCCGAAAGTAGGGATGTGGATGGGGGCGACACCTGAACAATTGCTAAAAGCCGATGGTTCTAAAATCAAGACGGTTGCTTTGGCTGGAACTCAAAAATATGTAGAAAACCAAGAAGTAATCTGGGGCGAAAAGGAAATAGAAGAGCAAAAATTTGTAACGGATTTTATTGCAGATAATTTGAAGGATATTACATCCAAATTATCAATTTCTGAACCGTATACTTTGAAAGCAGGCAACATTCTTCATATTAAAACGGATATTGAAGCTGTTTTAAAACCTGAAAATAATTTGAAGAAAGTAATTTCCATTTTGCATCCAACGCCAGCTGTTTGTGGTTTGCCAAAGATGCTTTCCAAGGGTTTTATTTTGAAGAATGAAGGTTATGATAGGGAATATTACTCCGGATTTTTAGGCGAATTGAATAAGGATTTTGAAACCGATGAAGAAAAGTCGGATTTGTTTGTGAATTTGAGATGCATGCAGATAAAAGAAAATCAGACCCATTTATACATTGGATGCGGTATTACAAAGGACAGCGTTCCAGAAAAAGAATATATAGAAACAGTCAATAAATCCTTGACGATGAAAAGGATTTTAGCATAAAAGAATACATTATGAAATTAGATATTTTAGCCTTCGGAGCACATCCAGACGATGTGGAATTGGGTTGTGGAGGAACATTAGCAAAGGAAATCAGCCTTGGAAAGAAAGTAGGAATTGTAGATTTGACCAGGGGAGAATTAGGAACGCGTGGTTCGGCTGAAATCAGGGATAAAGAAGCCAGTGATGCGGCAAAAATTCTTGGAGTAGTTGTCAGAGAAAATCTAAGGATGCGTGATGGTTTTTTCAAGAATGACGAAGAACATCAATTGGAAATCATCAAAATGATACGAAAATACAAACCTGAAATTGTGTTGTGCAATGCGGTTGACGATAGACATATTGATCATGCAAAAGGAAGTAAACTAGTTTCGGATGCTTGTTTTTTATCAGGCTTAAGAAGAATTGAAACATCACTTGAAAATGAAAACCAAGAAGCTTGGCGACCAAAGTTAGTGTATCATTATATCCAATGGAAAAACATCGAGCCGGATTTTGTGGTGGACATTACAGGTTTTACAGATAAAAAAATTGAATCGATTATGGCTTACAGTTCACAATTTTATAACCCGGATACTAAGGAACCGACAACACCAATCGCTACAAAAAACTTCCTGGACAGCCTGCATTACCGCGCTCAAGACCTGGGAAGACTCATCGGTACCGATTATGGCGAAGGTTTTACGGTTGAAAGATACGTGGCTGTCAATAGTTTAGGAGATTTGATGTAATTTTTTCAAATTTTTATTTGCAGTAATCAAGTTTTGCAGTATATTTGCACTCGTTAAAACAAACGGTGGTTGTAGCTCAGCTGGTTAGAGTAGCGGTTTGTGGTGCCGCGGGTCGCCGGTTCGAACCCGGTCAGCCACCCAAAAGGGTAAAAGCTTCAGAGAAATCTGAAGCTTTTTTTGTTTTAGAAAAAAAAAATCCGCAATCTTGATAATTTTTGTTTGTTTTTTTGTGATTTATATTATTGGATTTAGCATATTTGTACTAAACAAAACAAAAATAAGTTATGGGAACATTTTTAATTACTACAAGAACAAACGGAGAGTTTCAATTTGTGCTTAAGGCTGGAAACGGTCAAGTTATTTTATCAAGTGAAGGTTACACGACTAAAGCTAATTGCGAGAATGGTATTGCATCTGTAAAAACAAACTCTCAAGTAGCCACGAGATTTGATAAATTAGAATCTAAAAACGGAAAGTTTTATTTCAATCTTAAAGCTACAAATGGTCAAATCATTGGAACTAGTCAGATGTATGAATCAGCTTCTTCCAGAGATAACGGTATAGAATCGGTTGCAAATAATGCTCCAGATGCTGAAATTAAATATGAACTATAATTTCATTGAAATCAAATTTAAAAAGCTTCAGAGGAATCTGAAGCTTTTTTTATAGCATTACTATTGCTGCATTTTAGCAGGATCATCATAATTTACCATCCAATTGATGCCAAATTTATCCGTAAACATTCCGAAATAAGCTCCCCAAAAAGTATCACTCATTGGCATAGTAGTTTGTCCTCCAGCTGATAGGCCATTGAAAAGCTTATCGGCTTCGTCTTTGCTATCAGCATTTATCGAAACAGAAAAGTTGTTGCCTTTTACGAATGATGCTTCATATTGCTCGCCGTTATCACTTCCCATCAATACAGAGGAACCCGTTGGTAATGAAACGTGCATTATTTTGTTTTTGTCGCCTTCTGAAACTTTAAATTCATCACTTTCGGGCATGTCACCGAATTTACCGATATAAGTAAATTCTCCTCCGAAAACAGATTTGTAAAAATTGAATGCTTCTTCGCAATTACCGTTGAAGTTTAAATACGTGTTTGTTGTAGCCATTTTTTTGTTTTTAATTGTTATTGATTTTTGTTTGATGTTTATCGATGTTGGTCAATCAAAACCGGATTTCCATCTGGATCTGTCAATGTAATGTAGGCCGGACCGCTTTCGCCCTTTGGTGTGCTTTCCAATTGCAAACCATTTGCTGAAAGTTGTTGGGCAATTTCTCGAACATCTGTAAATTCATCAACAGGTTGTGCCAATTGGTTCCATCCTGGATTGAAAGTGAGCATGTTCTTTTCGAACATTCCTTGGAAAAGTCCAATTACTTTTTCTTCGTTGCGCAAAACCACCCAATTCTGGTCGATGTTGCCGCCGGTTTGCGCGAAACCTAATTTTTCGTAGAACGCTTTTGAAGCGTGAATGTCTTTCACGGCAAGGCTGATGCAAAATGCACCTAGATTTATTGTACTCATTTTACCTATTTTAGAAGTTCTAAAGTATAATATATTTTAAAATAACGCAATGATTTGTCGGTTTTATTATAGGATGATTGTTTGGCGGTAAAATGTTTTAAATCATCATGAATTCCTTAACGAAAGCATAAATTGATATGCTAGGTGAATACTTTTATCTAAATTTAAATAAAAAAGTTATGGGACAGCAAGTTTTTATCGGTAGCGACATTTCCTTCAAATCGTTGAGGGATTATATTTTTGTGCATAAGTTAGAAAAAGGAGATACTATCGCCATTCATCCTCAGAATTATGAGCATATTGTTGAGGAAGTCAAAAATTCCGACGAACCAATTGATATTCCTTTCAATGTATTCGGAGTTTTGATTGTAAAGGATACTTCTGATTCTGTAGAGTTAGGTAAAGTCCAGATTATAAAGAACGAACCACTACAATAGCAAAAAAAAGCGCTGAATTTCAGCGCTTTTTTTTATTTTCCATCTTTGTCAACAACAGGCCTTTTATCTCTATTGGCCAATTCCCAAGCTGTTACAAAAGCCAATTGGGTTCTTTTTGTCAAAGCATCATATTCAATCTTGTCTGGAGTGTCGCCAGGTTTATGGTAATCTTCGTGGACACCATTAAAATAAAAGATAGACGGGATTCCTTTTTTAGCAAAATTGTAATGATCGGAACGGTAGTAGAATCGGTTGGGATCATTCAAATCGTTGTAGCGATAATCCAAATAGAGGTTTACATATTTCTTGTTGGCCTCTTCGTTGATGTTGTGCAAATCAGTTGAAAGTCGGTCAGAGCCAATTACGTAAACATAATTATTAGTGTTCTTATGGTCTTCGTCACGACGGCCAATCATGTCAATATTAATATCGGCAATGGTATTTTCAATTGGAAAAAGCGGATTGTCAGAATAATAACGCGAGCCGTGCAAACCGTGCTCTTCTCCTGTTACGTGTAGGAATAAGATGGAGCGCTTTGGGCCATAACCGTCTTTTTTGGCTTGCATAAAAGCTTGTGCGATTTCTAACAGCGCCACAGTTCCGGAACCATCATCATCGGCACCATTATAAACTTCGCCATTTTTCATTCCAACGTGATCATAGTGTGCTGAAATTACCAAAATCTCTTCTGGTTTTTCAGAACCTTCGATAAAGGCCCAAATGTTTTCTGAATCGCCTAATCTAGGACTGAAACCTTTCGACATGTATTCTGAAGGTACTTTTTGATAGAATCCGTCGGCTTTCTTAGGAAACGAAATTTTATTTTTCTTGTATTCTTCAATAAGATATTTACCGGCTTTTTTCTGGCCTTCGGTTCCAGTATTCCTGCCTTCCATTTCATCTGAAGCTACAATATAAAGGTGTTTCTTTAAATCATTGGCCGTGATGGTTTTCATGTATTTTGAAACATCGGCTTTGGAATAGTCTTTCTTTTGGGCCACACTTTCCGAGCTTCCGCAGGAGAGTAGCATTGTTGAAGCAACTATAAATACTATCTTTTTCATAATCGAATATATTTTAATGAATATTGATAAAAGTATAAAAAGCATAAGCGGTCAATAGCAGTGAGATAAAAAAGCCATTGATAAAAAATAAAATGACACCTTTTAGAACTGATTTTCTTCGGCTACAGCCATAAAACCGGTGATGGGCGGGAAAGAAATAGTAGAATGCCCAAACGAAAGCGATAAAACCAATAATTCCCGATAGCACATTGGAAACCATATTTTCGCCGAAAATATATAAGATCTCCTCCACTAAAGCCACAATCAAGTAGGAGAGCAGCAGAAACGAAAAATAGTGTAACGTGAATATGCCGTGGTCGAAATAATACCATTTCTTTTTGCTGTGAAAAAGCCATAAGAAAAAAGCAAATATTGGCATATAGATAAACAAAACCTTTGGAAAATTATGGATGAAGGATTCTTTGAATTTCTCTTCAATCTCTTCCCATGTATTGACTTCTGAAACATGTATTGCTTTTCTAAATGTATTGTAAACGAAAGTTGGAAGCTTATCGTCTTCACTACCATTATTTTGTAGGGAATCCAAATGCGCTACACTTTTATAATCCAAGAAAACGAATTCAGGTTTGTCTTTTTTACCTGCTATTGAATCAATTTTTTCTACTTCGTCATCTAAGTTTACTTTTACAGGACCGTCTTCCAATTCACGATCGGGCGTGAGCGAAATAGTCAAGAAAGTGGCAAAACTGATGAAGATGTATAAACGAACAGGAGCCAGGTAAGACATTCTTTTGCCGGAAAGATATTCATTTGTAAGCGAAGCCGGTTTTAGAATTAAATTCCGAATGGTTTTCCAGAAAGAATTCTCATAATGCGTCAAATCTTCAAAGAAATGAACAAAAAGATGGTGGAAGGTTTTTCGGGTATCTACATTTTCTTGACCACAATTCGGACAGAAACGATTCTCTACAACATAGTTGCAATTCAAACAGGTTTTATCAGTTCTAACGTGACCGTGTCCCATTATTTTAAGATTTTTGAAGTTTTAAATAAGATGCTAAAACTAACGAAAAAACCTAAATTAAGCCGATTTGTAGGAAATTAATTTTAAAACTTTTAGAAGAAATAAAGTGATGCCAGCGTTTTTTTTGTGTAAAAAGTTCTGAGGAGCTTCTTCAAGTACTTGGAAAGTGTAAATTCGCTTGGCGGAAGCCAACCAAGGCCTTGAAAAGTCTAAAATCGTTTGGCGCACTCTGGCCAACCACTTGGAAGTTCTAAATTCGCTTGGCGCACTCCAACCAAGGCCTTGGAAAGTCTAAATCCGTCTGGCGCACTCCATCCAACCCCTTGGAGCGCTTCTGGAAAGTTGCTTTGCTCAAAGAGGTTTGGCGGGAGCGCTTTTTCTTGAAAAAGGCTTTTTTCTAAATTATTTCAAAACTTCTTTAAGGAAGAGAAGCAGGTGTTGCCACGAGCGTTTATCGGCCTTTTCGTTATAAGCAACGCCTTTCGACTTGTCGTTTCCGGCGCTTTTTTCGGTAAAGGCATGAACGGCATCTGCATAATAAATCATCTGCCAATCGGCATTTCCATCGCGCATTTCTTTCTGGAAAGCTTCAATATCCTTTTGAGGCACAAAAGTATCGTCGGCTCCGTGAAGGACGAGCACTTTTTCTTCAATCGGGTTATTAAACCGTGCAGGATCTTTTCCTAAACCGCCGTGAAACGAAACAACTCCCTTAACAGGCATGCTTCCTCGAACAGCTTCCAAAGCGCCGGTTCCTCCAAAACAATACCCAATCACTACAATATTATCTGGATTGGCTCCCGATTTTATCAATTCTTCTAAAGCCACCCGAATCCTTTTTTGATATTCCTTAAAGTTCTTCTTGTAGAATCCCGATTTTTCACCGGCTTCTTTGGCATCTTTCGGATAATTGCCTTCGCCATAAATATCGGCTACAAAAGCATGATAGCCCAGTTTAGAAAGATTTTCGGCCACTTCCTTCGAATGATCGTCGATTCCTTTCCAAGCAGGCAGGATTAGAATTCCGGGATTGGTCTTGTTTTTTTTATCGGGTGAAATGGCAAAACCATTCAGTTTTTGTTCGCCATCTTTATAAGAAACGGCTTTGAGCTGTGCGTTCGACATAAAGGTTGTCATCAAAAGTAATAAGCAATATTTTTTCATAAAGTAAAAATTGGAGTTGATACAAATATCGTTCAAAAGTGTTATAAAAAAAACAGGGTTCGATGCAATAAATACATCTAAACCCTGCCCATCAATCACCAACCTTTGTAACTAACGTGATTGTAATTCATGTTTGCCTTCCTTGATTTCTTCAACCATTTTTTTGTTGAAGGCAGGAAGATCGTCCGGTGTTCTACTCGTCACAAGACCATTGTCTACCACAACTTCTTCGTCTTTCCAAACTGCTCCTGCATTGATCATGTCGTTTTTTACAGAGGAGAAGGAAGTGATAGTCCTGCCTTCCAAAACAGCTGCATCAACCAAAATTTGTGGTCCATGACAGATGGCTGCAACAGGCTTATTTTCGTTGAAAAAATCTTTAACAAAGGAAACTGCCTTTTCTTCACGTCGCAACTGGTCTGGATTGATAACGCCTCCTGGTAAAACCAATGCGCTATAATCTTTAGAAGATACCTGATCCAAAGTATGGTCTACTTTAAATTCTGATCCCCAATTTCCGTCTTTCCAACTTTTGATTGTGCCCTCTTTCAGGCTTACAATATCGGCTGTCCAGCCTTGCTGTTCTAAATACTCTTTTGGCGATTTTAATTCGCTTTCTTCAAATCCGTTTGTAGCCAGAATGGCGATTCTTTTACTCATAGCATTTTATTTTTTGGGGTAAATAATTGGTTTGTATAAAGTTAGGTTTTAATAAAACGACAGCTGTTTAAAACACTATTAAAGTTGTCTTAATGTTTGTTAAGCAAAAAAGGGCAATTATTGATATCTTATATTTTTTTAGAATAAAGCTATAACTTATTGCAAAAGCGCCATATTAACTTTGAGCATAACCCGAAAAAATAAAAATGCTATGATACAACAGATTCACGATTTACCAACCAATATGGTAGGATTTCACTCTTCAGGAGAAGTTACAAAAGACGATTTTGATATCGTTCAACAGAAAGTTGCCGAGTTGGTCGAAGAAACAGATAAGCTCAATTATCTATTGTATTTGGAGAATTCTCCAGCTGACTTTACATTAGGAGCGTGGGCACAAGATGCGTTATTAGGAATTAAAAACTTGACAAAATGGAACCGTGCCGCTATCATTTCCGATTCGGATATGGTGGATAATTTCACGAAAGTATTCAGCGTGCTGATGCCGGGAGAATTTAAAGTATTCCCAAAAGCCGATTATCAAACGGCCATAAATTGGACATCTGAAAAAGTAAACATCGAATAATAAAAAATAAAATGCTATGGGAGATTTAAAGAATTTAACCAATGAAGAAGCTGTTGCAAAACTGAAAAAGATTGCTGAGGCTACCAGGATTTGTATGTTTTGTACCGATTTGTCGCATACGCCCTTTTCAACCCGACCAATGAGTGTTCAGGAAGTTGATGAAGAAGGAAATCTTTGGTTTTTGAGTTCGTCTGACAGTAATAAGAATTTCGAAATTCGCCAAGATGAACAAGCGCAATTGCTTTTTTCCAATGTAGGCGATGCGGAATACCTGAGTGTCTATGGGAAAGCTTTTATCTACAAAGACAGAACTACTATTGAAGAAAAGTGGAGCCCGATGGCAAAAACTTGGTTTACGGAAGGCAAGGATGATCCAAATTTGACGGTTTTGAGAGTACAACCAGAGTATGTTTACTATTGGGATACCAAAAACGGAAAGATGGTGACGATGTTAAAAATTGCCGTGGGCGCCATCATTGGAAAAACAATGGATGGAGGAGTAGAGGGCAAGCTATCTGTTTAAGACACAATAGGTTTTATGAAATTGTTTGAAAAGCTTCTTTAATAGGAAGCTTTTTTTATGCTGAAAAAGTTCTTAAAGATTTTATTTATTGAAAATAAAAACTATTTTTACTACCCCCACTTCCAAATTAAGGCAAAAAAAGAGGTCCCACTTTACAGTAAGACCTCTCACATTTACTAAAACAAAAAAAACAAACCTATGAAAAAGGTTTACGTTTAAAAAGAAGGATGCTGAATTCCTAATTTAGCTTCTTTTTGCCTTAGTATCTAACCTTTAAAATTATAAAATATATTGTATTTTAGAACTAGTATAAAGATACAAAAATGAATTATTATCAGTTAGAATTGAATTCTAATTAACTGATATTTAACTTCTGACAAATTAAATTATTAAATATGAATACTAAAAAAAGACAGAGTTATACAAATCATATACAATTTTATCCGGCACACCATTTTGTGTTCTATCCGTTGGCAATATTGCTACTGATTTTAAGTATTAGTATGGTTTTCATACAAGAAGATAAATTGCTGTGGGGATTTATAGCGGCAATAATAGTATTGATAATATGGGTGAGCTATATGTTAAGACAGCATTACTCCCTAATCCTCCAAAATAGAATCATAAGGTTGGAAGTACGTTATCGTTATTTTGTTTTGACAAATGAGCGTCTTGAGTTGATTGAACATCACTTACGAGACAGCCAAATCTTTGCCTTGCGCTTTGCATCGGATGAAGAATTACCACAATTAGTGCACCGTGCTATAAAAGAAGGCTTGTCAAGCAGGAGAATCAAAAAAAGCATTGTAAATTGGATACCTGATAACAACAGGGTTTAAAATCATTGTAAAATGCAGGATAAAGCTAAATCAGTACAGGTATATATTGATTCACTTCCAGAGGACAGGAAGGAAGTAATGTCAAAATTAAGAGCAAATTTTTTAGAAAATCTTCCAGAAGGTTTTGTGGAAGGAATGGGGTATGGAATGATGGGGTTTAATGTTCCGCATTCAATTTATCCAAAAGGCTATCATTGCGATCCAAAACAGCCATTGCCTTTTTTAGCAATAGCTTCCCAAAAGAATTTCATCGCGGTTTACCACATGGGAATTTATGCAAATAAGGAACTCTTTGATTGGTTTGTAGCAGAATATCCAAAGCATTGCAAGGCAAAATTAGACATGGGAAAAAGTTGCATCCGATTCAAGAAGATGAATGATATTCCGTATGAACTGTTGGCAGACTTGGCTACGAAGATGACAGTCCAGGATTGGATATCAACTTATGAAACAGCTTTTAGCAAATAATTATTTGAAATAAATCTTGAAGGTAGAGCCTTCATTGAGTTCGCTATCTACGGTAATTTGGCCACCCATTGCATCAATTTGATTTTTGGTGATAAAAAGCCCTACACCCTTAGCATCGGGATTGTCATGGAATGTTTTGTACATCCCAAAAATCTTGTCTTTGTTTTTCTGCATATCAATTCCAATTCCATTATCTGAAATTTCTAGAACGGTCTTGGAATTTTCTACATAACTGTCAATATTGATATAGGAGTCTTTTTCGGGATCACTATAACGGATTCCGTTTGAAATACAATTGATGAGAATGTTTTCGAGATAGGCAGGATTGTAAATTACGGTAGTATCTTTCTTTACATGACAATTTATCGTAATATTTCGTTGGCGTATTTCATTATGAAGGTCTGATAGTGTCTTCTCAATATATTTTCTAAGATTCAAGGGTTGTACATTCAAGTTTATGTTGGATTGTATGTTCACAACTTCATTCAAATTATGCATCGTTTCGTTTAATGCATTTGAAACAGAACCCAACAAAGGCAGGAGTTCTTCCCTTTCTTTATTTGATTCTGCATTTTGAATCAATGTAGATAGTGATTGCAGGTTGCTTGTATGAGAACGGAGGTTGTGCGAAATAATATACGAAAAGTTAAGAAGGCGTTTATTTTGTTCGGTTACCAACGAAAAGGAATTATTCAGGGCAATTTCAGTATCCTTCATCTCGGTAATGTCAATCATAATTCCCCTTAAGCTGGCTGACCCATCTGCTTGGGTAATTAAGTTTACAATGTCACGAAGCCAAACAGTCCTGCCGTCTTTGGCAATCATGCGGTATTCAAAATCATGTTGCTTTTTGTCTAGACTTTGTGCCGCACAATGCTCTATGGCAAATTCCCGATCGTCCGGATGAATATGATCAGCCCAGAAAGTATTGCTCGCAATCCATTCTTCTGGTGTGTAGCCTAAAATATCCTCTACTTTTTTACTTACGAATGAGAAAACAAAAGTTCTAGCATCGCATTCCCAAACAATACCATCAATGGTGTTGATAAGCGATTCGATTCGTGTTTGAGAATCAATAATTTTCCGTTGAGCTTCCTTTCGCTGGGTGATGTCTTCTGTTGAAACGATTACACGCTCGAGAGTATTTTCAAATTCCTTGATGATATTCCAAGTAAGCGAAATATTTTTGCTTTTGCCATTCGGAAAAATAATTCTGCTTTCAATTTTGCCTTTCTTTTTTTGTTGTGTAACGCCAATGATGATATCAACAATGGCATCAAAAGATCCATACCTGATGATATCGGGAAAATTAGCAATGAGTTCTTCCTTGCTTTTTGCATTGTGAAGAATAAGGCATTCCTTGTTGACGTTTATAATCTTAATCAATTCAATACACTTGTCAATAACTTCAGGCTTTCCCATCAAATAATTGATCACATAGCTTTTTTCCTTATTGAAAAGTCCAAGTTCTGACAAATAATCTTTTACTGCCGATAGATCTTCTTCCCATAAGGCAATAGGAGAGTCGTTAAAAAGAGTTTTGTATTGTTGTTCACTTTTTTTAATTGTTTCCTCAGCCTTCTTTTTTTCGGTGATATCTTCTACTACTGAAATTACGGTTCTAGGCTTTTCACCAGCGATCCAAAGAGGAGAAACCGTTACCCTTGCCCACACTGTTTCGCCATTTTTGTGAATGTATCGTTTTTCTAAAACAATTTTTTTTACTTCTCCAGATATAACTTTTTTAAGTCCTTCAACGGTTTCTTGCAGATCATCAGGATGCGTGATGATTTTAAAATTTATTCCTGACAGTTCTTCATAAGTATAACCTAAAAGCTTGCAATATTGATCGTTTACTTCTACATATTCGTTTGTATGGAAGTTGATTTTGGCAATCCCTACAGCCGCCTGATTAAAAATGGTTTTGTATTTCACCTCACTTCTAACAAGATTGTGTGCTTGCCTTTTTGTTAAAGATTCCAACTCCGAGGGCCTTTTTAAAATTATCGTAATCAATAAAGAAATTAAGATACACGAAGAAAAGCTTAAGAGAGAATAGGGGATGAGTCCTTTAAGCACATGATAATTATCTTTTTCAATAAGGTAGAGTTTCCAGTTTCCTTCGGGAAAAGAAGCTTCTTCAAATTCCTTATCGGCAAATTCTTTATTTCCAGAAAGGAAAAAATCTTCTTTGTGAGTGTCTGGATTAATCTTGGAAAATTGAAAATAATACAAAGGATTGTCGGCGGCATTAATTCCCGAAGCTTCAAGAAAAGTTTTCATTTTTAATACAACAGCCGAGAATCCCCAAAACTTATTTTTTTGGTATACAGGATATCTTCCAACGATGCCAACACCGCCTTGTTTTAGATTTATAGGCCCTGCAAAATACATGGTGTTTAAAACTACAGCTCTTTGCGTTTCCTGATGCAGTTGATTGTTGTTCAAAACATCATAGCCAATAATTGCTTCATTTCCCTCAAGAGGATAGACATATTTGATGATGCCATCAGGAACCAATTGTACAACATCAATATCTTGATTATTCCGAATAAGTTGATTCGCGATGGAATCGAAATTTTCTGGAATACCATTATCATTGATGGTCAGTGCCAATGTCAGTGCCGTGGTATGGCTGTTTTTTAGAGTCTGTTCAATATTTTTTCGAACATTGCTCAATGTCGATACCATTTCACGTTTTTGCTCCTCTTTATTGATGCGATAGTTGAGGTTAAAAATGAAAAGACAGACCAAGAACAAACAAAGGAACACGAGATAACCCGTCCTTTTAGGATTTTCTAAAAACCAACCAGTTAGGTTGGCGTAGTTATTTTTGAATTTCATCTTTGATTTGGGGTACAAGAGTATTCGCAATAAAGGTAGCATTTTAATACTTTATTTATAAAAAAGCCTACATTATTTTAAAAGCCAATTGAATTTTATTCCAAATCATTTCTGATATTAGTTGTACTTTTATGCTCTTAATTTTGTTAGATGGAGGTTCTCGAAATTGTAGGTTATTGCCTGGCAGTGTTGGTTGGTATTTCTTTAGGATTGATAGGAAGCGGGGGTTCAATACTTTCTGTACCCATTTTGGTCTATATTATGGCGGTAAACCCAATATTTGCAACAGCCTATTCGTTGTTCATAGTAGGCACGTCGGCTTTAATTGGGGGTATAAAAAAAGCAGTCATTAAAGAAGTTAATTTCAAGACGGTATTCATTTTTGGAATTCCATCCATCATAGCAGTTTTCCTAACAAGAAGCTATTTGGTACCTAATATTCCAGAAGTTTTGTTCTCAATACGGACATTTGTGGTAACAAAACCAATTGCTATCATGTTGCTTTTTGCCATCGTAATGATCATGTCGGCACTAAAGATGATTCAGGTCAGTGGTGAAAAAAAGGAACAGACAGCTACCATCAGATACAAATATCTAAAGATTGTCTTTCAAGGTTTGATCATAGGTCTTGTAGCCGGAACCGTTGGGGCAGGAGGAGGATTCTTGATTATTCCTGCGCTGGTTTTATTGGTAAGGATGCCTATGAAAATTGCCATTGGCACCTCACTCTTTATTGTTGCCTTGCAATCGCTTATTGGGTTCGTTGGCGACTTGCTTCAAAACGATGCAATGGATTGGAATCTATTGATACTTTTTACATTGTGTTCTGTAATGGGCATCTTTATCGGAACCTATCTTTCCAAAAAGATATCAGGAGATAAACTCAAAAAAGGTTTCGGATGGTTTGTTTTGGTGATGGGGATTTATATTATTGTAAAGGAGTTGTTTTTAAAAGAGGAGTAAAAAATCAAATCATTTTTTTTAGTTTAGGCTGATAAAACTCGCTGAGTTTCCCAGTCAACTAGAAATACTTCAACCCTATAATATTCAATATATTATTTGTTATTCCTTTTATAAATAAATAATAAATAACCTTTGAAAGAAACAGGTTGGTTATAGGGAAAAACGTCCTGTGGCTTTGCGCTGGTTGCGGAAATTGGAACTGCGTACTCTCGGCTGGACAGAACGAAGTTATGAAAAACTGAACGAACTTTTATAACAAAAACAGCAATCACGCAAAACCGCTGTTAGCTGTAGCTTTATTTGGAAATTGGTACGTATTTAGGCATCGCAATTACGCCGGATTTGGTTTTAAAATGGTACAAAGAATCCGATGCTTGATTAGAATCATATGAAAGTATTTCTTTTACATTTTTTGACAATTCAAGAATTCTATTATCTACTTCTCCTTGCTGAACAATTCTTATAGTTTTGGAATCCTTTTTAATAATTATACAAAAAGCATTTACATCACAACAAGCTTCATAAGATTTTAAGTTTGCGTTCTCAATTTCAAAAATTTGCTCATTAAGTTTTTCAAATTCTTCCTCGGACAATTTCCCTTTTAAAACTTTCATTTCTTTTTCTAAATAATACTCGCGATTTTTTTTGATTGCAAATGAATAATCTCCTAACCAACCATTGGCATAACTTATCTCAAAATATTCAAATTCTTTGCCTCTATCATTGCAACAAATCAAAGTGAATGAAACCAATATTATAAAAAACGCTCTCATGATTTAGGATTTAAACAAAGTTACAGCTAACGGTTTGAAGCTACCCGAAGGTGGCGATTTCGGGGCACTTCACTGTCAGCCAAGCACGAACTTTGATAGATGCACAAAGCTTGATTTAAACACTGAACCGCCACTTTTGGGTAGGTGCTGTTAGTGGCTGGTTTTTATTCAATCTTTTCGTAATACTGATCTAAATCTTCAAAAAGTATAATCTTTGGATTTCCAAAAAAGTATTTGCGTCTAATATATGTGTGAATGCTATTACCGTTACCTTTTAAAGTGATGTTTGTTCCTTCAGGAGTATATTCTAATTTATAACTTCCATTTCCCCAATATGAGCTTTCTATTTGATAATTTTCTTTTATGATTAATGTATCAGCAACATGAGGATTTTCAGCTATAAAATCATTTTCATAATTTCTATTTACATAAACACCTGTGACCATTGAGTTAGTAAAAAAACTATTGAATACATAAATCCCTAATAGGACAATAAAAATATAGATTACTTTTTTCTTCATTTGTTTTTTAAGTACGGATTTAAAAACTTGCTTCTAACGTTCTGGTACTACAGCGGGTTTGGGACTAAATTAAGCTCTATTTTCGGATTTGCCAAATCATCCCAAGTACAAAACCAACTTTCCATTAAGCCTATTGCCCAAATCCGTTGTAGTAGCTGTTACCTGCTGTATCTTTTCAACGGAATGTTAATTACAGAATCTTTAGCATAGTAATTTTCAGTTTCTACGTTGTATTCTTTCAGTAACATTTTTATAGTTAGTTTTTTGTCGTTATAGTTTATTTTGCTCTTTTCGAATTGTAGGTTTTCCTCAAATCTAAATTCTCCAATTTTTTTCTCAAAAAGCAAGAATTCATTTTGAGTAATTTCATATTGACAACAACCTGCTAGCAATCCACTATGAACTTTATAAATTTTAATATTTTCATCTTGAAATCTAACGTCAGGCGGTGAGATGAAAAACACAAAAAATGAAATCAAAATTCCGCCAAGAATTCCATCAATTAGTATTGAAAGAAAAAGTAAAAGGGGAGAAATGAGATAAAATAAAAAATAAAGCGCAATCTTCTTAAATGGTTTAAGATAAAGGAAAAACAAAACTATTCCGGATAAATAAAATAATATTTTGACAAGTAATGTTATTCTATAATTTAAGCTTATGTCAAAAGTAATTCCACATAAAAAATTTACAATTAAGAACGAAACTGAAATTATATGAAATTTTAGAAGTGTTTTTCTCATTTTGGTTATGTGATATAGCAGGTAACGTCCTGTGGCTTGGCGACAGTTGCGGAAATTGGAACTGAGTTCGCTCGGCCGGATAAAACGAAGTTATGAAAATAAAAACGAACTTTTACAACTGAAATAGCAATTGCGCCAAACCGCTGTTGGATGCAGTTCGAGAGTTTTTATAAATTTAGACCAGCGCTTTTAAACTTATTATACATTTCTACAAGATCAGCACTTTCTTCAAAATACTCATGAGATTTTAATGCTTTTAAGCTTTCGATTAATTCTGAATTTGAATTAGTAACTCCCTTTTCTGCAAAGTTTAATATTTCCTGCATCAACTCAAGCTTTATTCTAAATTTTAAAAGTAGTGGATGATTATCTTCAACAGCTTCTGTATAATTTTTGTAATCCAAGAGTGACTGCTCAACACCTTTTTTTGTTCCAATAATCCAGCGTTCTGCATTTTCGTAAGAAACATAATTAGATGTAATATGTTGAACGAAATTATCTTTTTGGTAAAATATTTCATTTACTATTGAACCATTATTTTTAGGCGCAATAAATAAAGCATGTTTTGGATCTAAAGGAATATAAATTACATTACTATTACTAAATAAATTAAATCCATTTTCAGTAGAATTTCTAATTTCTACAGGATTATCACTTGTTATAAATTCTTGTTCTCCAACAAGTTCAATTACAACTAATCCATCAAGAAATTTATATTTTACAAATTCATCTAGCAAAGCTAATTGTGTAGAAATATAATTTACTCTATTGGTTTCTCTAATTTCTTTCTTAATATCTTTAAATGATTTTTCTTCTAACGAAATTTTATACCCCAAAAAATCAATTGTTTTTTCATTAGTATTTTGTTGAACATCAAGAAGTAATTGTCCTGTAAACTCTACAAATTGATTTAATACTTTAGGAGTCCTAAAATACATACTAAGTGTATTGTATAAAATGAATGTTTTTTCTTCTGGAGTTATAATTTGTTTTCTCTTTTCAACAAGTAAGCTATAAATTTCGTTATATCTATTTTCTATGTTATCCGCAAAAAAGTTTTCTATGGAATATTGCTCGTCTCCTTCTAAATGTTTTAATGTATAAAAATCAGATTCCGCACAAATTTTTGAAACATTAATATCCGAAATATATTTTCCAGCTTGCTTATCGTAAACTGCTACAAAATAATTTTTGTCATCTTTGGTATGAGCAAATTTTCTCAGGTATGTTTGAGGAATAAAATGTTGGTGTGGTTTCTTCATATTTGATGTAGATATTCCGTACGGTTACGAATTGCAACCAACGTTCTGGCGCTACAAGCAGTTTGGGATTAAATTAAGCCTATTCTTCGGATTTGCCAAATCTTCCAAATACAAACCAATCTTTCCATTAAGCCAAATGCCCAAATTGCTTGTAGCGTTGTTAGCGGTAGGCCTTTTATTTACTTCCATTTAGCGGTGGAACTTCTCCGTATAATTGTCTGTAATTTTCAATTAATGATCTCTCATAAATTTTTGCCGTAGCGTTTTCTTCAAACTCAATTGCTAAAGTATCTAATGGGAAAGCGTCTTGAATAACTTGTAATGATTTATAATTCACTCCAAATGTATGTGCTGTAGCTCTATAAGTTGGTTGTAAAACTCTCCAAAGCATTCTAACTCTATCATTAAGATTTTCCGATTTTCCAATATATAAAACACCCTCTTCGTCAATTCCAAGTAATCTTTGTAAATGTCTTGGATTATCATTTTCGTCTAATGAGTAGATTCTGTAAATACCTGGTCTAGGTGGAATGTCGATGTGAAAGTTTCTGTTTGTAATTCTAATTAAAGGCATAATTTTTAAGTTTTTTTGTGGAGCAGGCTTACCGCTAACGTTCCGGCGCTTGGCGAGGTTGCGAACTTCGGAACTAATTATTTTCTGTTAAAGATAAAATTTCTTGAGAGAAATAAACGTGAATTTACTACAAAATTCGCAATCTTGCCAAACGCCTGTTAGCAGACGTTTTTATTTTTAGTCGACAATAAAATTATAGCCACACATATGACAGATTGGGCCAAAGCTTTCAAAATCAACACCGTCACTATTTTCGCATTTTGGACACATTATACTTCGTAATTTTCCATCTCTATCGCTGTAAAGTTCTGAACCAATATTCCATAATTTTCCAAATTCAGAATAAAAATCTTTTATAAGGAATTTATTATCTGTTTCTAAAAGAGATTCGAAATTTCTATTAATTGCGGCATCAGTTAAATTTAATGAGCCAAAAAACAATTTATTTTTAGTAAATATAAATTTATGATGCATGTTTTGATAATTTCCAAGTACTCTTAAACCTAAAGATTTGCAAAAAATATAATTTCCTTCATGCTTTAATATTTTAATAAGAGCTTTGCTTATGACGATTTCAGATTTACCAGCTTCTTTTGGTCTTATTAAGTCAGATGTATTTAATATTAATAAGGTTTTTTGCTTTTTTTTAGCTCTCTCAATTATTAAGTCAGCAAAGTATTCACTATTAAAATATGCGACAGCAATATGTAAGTCAGAATCTTCCAAAAATAAATTTGATAAGTTTTCTATTATTATTTTATTATCGCCTGGTTTTAAGAAGTGTGTTTTCATAAAATGACTGCTAACGTCCGGCGGCTTCACGTCAGTTGTGGCTTATGGAACTGAGTACTCTCGGCTGGACAGAACGAAGTTATGGAAAAAGCTGTAACATTTTACAATGAAAGTAGCAATTGCATCGAAGCCGCTGTTAGCAGACGTTGTGACTCGTTATAAATATTAATTTTCAATCAAACTCAGCGGCTATATCAATTATATTCAATTTTTCTGATAACTTCGGCATAACTCGACCATACATATCACTATATTCAATTTCTATTGAAAATTCTGATATTTTTCTCCGGCATTTTTCGAAATGCATCATGTATTTTGGATCATCTTGTTCACCTTCAAGAGAAAAAATTTCTAACGATTTTTCTTTACCGATAACGCAATATTCTCCAATAATATGAAAACCTCTTACTGAAAATTTTATTGAACTGTCATTCGTCTTGATAAGTGGAATAAAATCTTTATAAATGTCGCCACGATTATTTAATATTTTTATACTCTTAACTACCATTGGTCCTAATCCATGATTGTATAATGTTAGCGTGACTTTATTTGTGTGCGTATCATATCCTAAATCGCCGAACGGTCTTGCTAATTCTTGCAATGTAAAATGATTACGATCGTCATCAATTTTAGCTAAACGAATAGAAATGTAAGCTAAAATTATTAGGTTAATCATTGACAATAATGGATTACAAATTCCTCCAAAATAATCACCAAATTGTCCCCATTTTTCAGGATCATTGGATGCTTCTTTTTCAAAAAACTTTAGGATATATGCTAACGCAGTTGCGACAATTATTAAAAAACTTGATGACCACATCAAAATCAATAGGGTTTTATTTTTCATATCGGTGTCTTTTGGTTCAATGTCTGCTAACTCATTATATGTATCATAAAACAATACATACACACCTAAAAACAGATAGATATGTATCATAAAACCATACAAATTGATTACAGCCAAATATAATCAAAAAGTTTACAAATCCTCAAAATAGACTCCTAAGCTGCTATATGTTTTACTAACATGCATATAAATCTCTGTCGTGTTAATACCACTATAAAACTAAAGTTCTTGAGCAAACCTTAAAAAAACAAACCTATCCAAAAAAAAATTAAAAAAAAATATACCAAATAAACCACCGTATTGTTAAAAATATTAATTTAGTCAATGTTAAGTTTAAAAAAAATAAAAGAATCATTAACCTTTAAAAAACAAAAATAAAAAGAAAAACGTGCTTGATCCCCAATAAGAGCCAATTACTAACATTAAAAACCATTATCATGAACTACAGATTAAAAGATGACGAACTCATCACAGCAGCAACGTTTATCACAAACGATTTAGTAAACGACAGAGCCGAAATCGAAGTACTCTTTCCAGAAATCAACAAAAAGTATGAAACCGACTTCATTGCCCAAACCGCAACAGTAAAGAAACTCGACAGCAAGTATGCCAAAACCAAACAGCAAACCGCCGCTTCACAAAAACTCTACAACCATTCCGATGGAATACACAAACAATTAAACGTCCTCAGCCTAAAATGCAAAAGGGCAGGAGTACAAACCGGGCTCATCACCACAATCAAGAAAAAACTACATAACCTCGATATGGAAGGAGCACATCAAGACCTTCTAAACCTTGCAAAATTCGTAAAGGACAACATCGAAGTCCTTGGCCCAGTAGGAGTGCAAAATGACTTCCCAGATGCCATTACCGACGAAGCCGAAAAGCTCTTATTTCTAAATGGTGTCCAAAACAGCCTAATCACCCAAGGCGAAAAACTAACCGAGGCAAACCAAAAAGAGTACAAGAAACTCCGAAAAATGATCAGCTACATCATGAATGCAGGAAGACTAACTTTCGAAGACAAACGAAGAAAACACTACACCATGTCCGATCTAGTCCAAAGGATGCGGTCCTTCAATCAAGGAAAGAAAGACGATGATAACGACACACCAGAATAAACCAAAAGCCCAGTACATCTGGGCTTTTTAATACATATAATACCCCAACCACCTTCCCCAATCCTGTTGTCATTCCGAGCGCAGTCAAGGAATCCCAATCAAACTCCCCAATCAAACTCCCCAATCCATATCCCCAATCCATATCCCCAATCTAGGTGTCATCCCGAGCGCAGTCGAGGGACAGCAATCCATATCCTCAATCAAAAGGCCAAAACCTTTAAAAAATCCCCAATCTCAAAACCAAAATGCTCTTCCCGAACGCTTAATTTCAAATTGCAATCACTTAACGTCCTTCCCGAACACTTAATGCCTTTCCCGAACGCTTAATTTCAAATTGCAATCACTTAACGTCCTTCCCGAACGCTTAACGCCTTTCCCGAACGCTTAATTTCAAATCGCAATCGCTTAACGTCCTTCCCGAACGCTTAATGCCTTTTCCGAACGCTTAATTTCAAATTGCAATCGCTTAACGTCCTTCCCGAACGCTTAACGCCTTTCCCCGTCACTAAATACGCCATTCCAACCAAAAACAGCTATAAAAAAATCCGTAAAACCTGTTACATCAGTGGTAAAAAAAAAAACCGGACAATTCATCCAGTTTCTTTTACAATCAAGCAGAAATAATAATAAAAAATAAGAATCAATTCCCAACCTTCAACCTCCAAATCGAACCATTCTTACTCCTGTATTTTCCCAACGACTTTTTATTGGATAAAGAGTTAAGCAATTCCTCACTTTCTTTTCTTCCCATACCAGAAAGCACCGAAAACTCTTTTGCCGTAAGCGAATTGTATTTTGCAAAGAGCATTTCCCAATTCTTGGCATATTCCTGCTTTACAGCCTTATCGTTGAGGTTCAATACCGAAACTTCATAAAACGCATAGGGCTTGGAACCATAAACGGTTTCCTGTTTTCCTGCGCCATCCATGAAAATCATGGTAGGGAAGCCCCTAACGCCCATTTGTCTGGCCAGTGCCAAATCTTCTTCAAACAAAACCTTTGCTTTGCTTTCATAATCAGCCTTGAGTTGTACGGTGTTGAGTCCAACAGTATGTGCCGCCGTTTCCAAATGTTCCCATTTGGTGATGTTTTTCTTCTGTAAAAACACCATCTCCCTAATTTCCCTCATAAACAGCACCGCCTTTTCCTTGTCCTGCAGTTGCGCCGCCTTGAAGGCAATAGAAGGCGGGTAGGAGGAGTCCAACGGATCTTCGAGCCATACATCGCCATCAATAGGCATGTCATAATACCCGCTCACCTCGTCCCAGTGGTGTGCCACGTCCGATGGCTTGCTGATACCGCCACTGTTGTAGCTCCAATTGGGCAATAAGCCGCCCATTCTATATTCAATCTCGATGCTGTTGCCGTATTCGAGCTTCAGTTTGCGCAACTGCGGTTCGATACCCCAGCAGGAGGAACAGATAGGGTCAGTAAAGTAGATTACCTTTATAGGTTTTTCATTTTTTTGAAGCACCACCTTGCCGGCAGAGGTTCCGTCGGGAATCGCACAGGCTCCTTCGGCAGGATCACACAATAGCGGATTGTTTTTTGAGGCATCGTTGTTCATATCTCGATTGTTTGTTTGCCCCTGACAGCCTTCAATGAGTGTCAGGAACGTGATTAGTGTATAAATTGTGAGTTGTTTCATTATTAAGGATGTACCGTCCTGCCGATAGAGCGAACTGCAAGGTTCGGTTTCGTTTACGGCAATTAATGTTTATTTTTGTACAAATTTGCAACCTAATTTTGTTTTGCACAATAAGTCAGAAATATATGACCACCCAAAAGACACCCGAAGAAAACGAAACCTGCCCTGCACAAGGCCTCTTGAAAATGCTCTCAGGCAAATGGAAACCCGAGCTATTCCGTTTGGCCACCGAAGCCCCCCTGCGCTTCAACACTCTGTTGCGGCAGATTCCCGAAGCCAACAAGCAGTCGTTATCGGTAGCGCTAAGGGAACTCGAAGAGGTGGGGTTGCTGGAGAAGGTAACCATCAAACAAAAACCCCTGCACATCGAATATTATCTGACGGACAAGGGGAAAGCTTTGATAACGGTATTCAAACAATTGGAGGGATTGTCCTAAAAAAAAACCGGCTGATTAGACCGGTTTTTGTAGTGTAAATTATTTTTTATTCTTGATTGCGGCGTCGCGTTCCTTTTTTGCCTTTTCTCTTTCTTTCTTCGCTCGCTCTCTTTCCAGTGCGCGCTCTTTTTGTGCAGCTTCACGCTCTTTTTTGAACTCTTCACGCTCTGTTTGCAGGTCCTCGCGAACTTCCTCCTGTATTTGTCGTGTAAACTCCTGCATCTCTTTTTCAAACACCTTCATTTCGGCATCAAAAGCTTGCATTTCCTTGTCAAAGGCCTGCATTTCCTTGTCAAAAGCTACGCTTTCAGGATTCATGCCGTCCATTTTTTTGCCGTATTCCTCCATATCCTGCTGCCATTTCTTCATTTCAGCAGAGTTCATCTTCTCTTCAAACTTCTTCATCTGCTCTTCAAATTTTTTCCAAGCCTTTTTGTTCCCTTCCGTATTCGGAACTGCTGGAGGCATAGGCGGAGTAGGGAAATTTGGTACATTTGGCGGCGTAGGATAGTTAGGAACTGCTGGTGGCATCGGTGGGGTTGGCGGCGTAGGCGGTGTAATGTCGTGGTTGCTGTATGCGGTTGCATAGGCAACACCTTCAATTTCTTCTGCTACAACCGCAACTTCGTCGTCATCAGTGTTAGTGCGAACTTGCGTTACCACAGCTTTATTTGATTCTCCAAAAGCTATAAGTTCCTTTCCATTAGAGTCGTTGTACTTGATTATGGTAAACGCCTTAATAGGATCATTCCCCGAAACCTGAAACACAGCTTCGTTGTTGCTTTTTCCTTTGGATTCCATTACCGCTTTAAGCGAAATGATTTCTCCGGCCTTGTTTCGTTTTACTTTGGAAAATTTTAGTGTTGCATTGTGCTGTTCCTTGAACAAGGTTTCCAGTTCCTTTAGTTCAGCATCCGTAGTCTTGGCGGTAACTTCTTTACGGATGGTTGTTGAGGTAGATTGCTCTACAATGGAGTTCTTCTTCTCCTGTGCTACAACTTTTACCTGAAACTGCCACATGAATACGGCCAATGCAGGAACAATGATGGCATACTTCCAGGAGTTCCATCGCTTCGATTGATTTTTGTTTAACATAACGATTCGTTTTTTGATTAATGATTGAAAAAAATGATTACTGATGGCAACACAGCTCTCGTGTGTTGTTATTTTCAAGAGCGTAAACTGATACGCCTTCTTATCGGAGATATTTTTAGAGGCATCGCTGTCTGCAATAAACTCTAAATTCTGTACGATGGCCTTCTTGTAGAACCAAACAAAGGGATTCCACCAAAAAACAATACAAAACACACGTGCGATCAATACGTCTAGTGTATGGTTTTGGGCACAATGTACCTTTTCGTGCTCCAAAATGTTTTCCATTTCGGTCGCGCTGTACAGCTGTGGGTTGTAAACAATATAATTAAAGTAGGAGAAAGGAGCAATGTTGTCCTCAACGTTCACAAACTTATAGTCTTCTTGCTGATAGATGGCCTTTCCTTTCAAGACTTTCTTGAGCGCATAATAATCCAGTGCAAATTTCACAAGCAAAGCCAAGATGCCAAGTGCATAGACCGCTAAACCAACCCAAAACCAATCGATTTCAAAACTTTTTTCGGGAACCACAGTTACAATGGCTTCGGCAGGGGAGTCACCCGCTTGGTAGGCATACGCAGGAACCACGTTTGAGCTAGGAGCTGGTGTATATTCCACTATCGGGGTAGGCTCTACCCAGACTGTTTTTTTAAAAGTAACCACAGGCAATAACACGGAGATAACTAATCCAAATAATAGAAACCATCGGTTACTTTTAAAAAAAGTTTCTTTTCTTAAGAAGAAATAATAGGCCGACAGGAACAATACGATCAATGCCCCCGACTTGATGAAGTATAAAATGATTGGTTCCATAGTAGGTTATTTATTTTTTTCGATCATGTCCAGAATTTCCCTTAACTCATCGGCAGAAATCTTTTCCTCTTTTGCAAAAAAGGATACCATATTCTTATACGAGCTATTAAAATAATTGTCGATGGCCGTATTCATAAATTTTTTACGGTAGTCTTCCTTCTTAACAATAGGAAAATATTGATGGGTGTTCCCAAAAGCATTGTGGGACACGAAACCTTTTTCTTCAAGATTCCTAATGGTTGTCGAGAGCGTGTTATAGTGCGGTTGCTCATCGGTAATTTCTGCCATGACTTCTTTTACGAATGCTTTTTCAAGCTTCCATAAAATATGCATGATTTCTTCTTCCTTATTGGTTAACTTTTGCATAGTTGTAATCTTTGAAGCAAACATACAACTAGTTTTTTAGTTACGCAACTAAAAAAGCAGTTTAATAACGATAAAATTAGTTAGTAGCTGATTTTACTGGCTTCTTTTCGTAAAAGTTTTTGAAGATAGATACAGCATAGAACCGCGAAAGCACCCAAACTCCCCATAAAGATCCAGTTATTCTGATAGCCAAAGCGGGCAATAATTTCCATCCCCACTTTTGAACTGCCAATATGGGCGAGGCTAAAACTCATCGTAAAGAAACCCATATAACGGCCTTCATGACCCTTTGGAGCCCTGCTCAATGCAAACGAATTGGAGAAAGGGAAGATAAAGATTTCCCCAAACGTCATCAAAATCATGCTGATTATTAAAACGCCCACCCATGCGTTCATCAACAGAACCACAAAACTAAACATCATCATCAGCGAGCCCCAAAAGATAAGCTTGATCTTGTTGACACTGTTCCGTTCGAAGATGCTCACAAGGGGCATTTCTAAAAAGAATATCAGCAGACCGTTCATTGTCATTAGTAATCCTGTTTGGAATTCCGTTAGACCATACATCTCACTGTGGTAAATAGGAAGGGTTGTAAAGATCTGGAAGAAGATCATGGCGGTGGCAAAACTTACAAACAAGAACAGCCAAAAGATACGGTCTTTGAACACAGAGGTTACTACCATTTCCTGATGCTCTTGCATGCCTTCGAGTACGGGTTTCTTTTTCTCCTTTACCAGCATCGCAAAAATTAAGATGGACACTATGCACGAAGAACCATCTACCCAAAACAATCCCTGATAGCCGATTCCCATAATAATCAAACCACCAAGTGCAGGACCCGCCGCAAAACCTAGATTCACGGCCAATCGAACTAAAGTAAAGGCACGGGCTCTGTTTTCAGGCTTTGCATAAGTGCCTAACGATACAAACATGGCAGGACGAAACATATCGGCAATGGTCATGATCGAAAACATCGCCAAACACAATCCCCAGAAGGTGGTGATGTATTGAATGAAGAACAGCATCAATCCACTCGTGAAGAGACTAAAGATCATAATTTTGTAGAAGCCTATCTTGTCGGATAACTTCCCTCCAAGCCACGACCCAGCCATCGAACCCAAACCAAAACATACCATAACCCATCCCACTTGGTTATAGGTGAAGTGCAAATCTTCCTTTAAATATTTGGATAGGAAAGGCAGTACCATCATTCCCGCCCGATTGATAAAAGTGATAAGCGTCAGGATCCAGATTTCTCTCGAAAAACCTCTGAAATTATTGATGTAGCGGTTGAAGGCAGCTGAAAGCATTTGTTATTGGTGTAAAATGAGCAGTGAGTGGTTACAAAGTTCTTAAAAATCTGTGTTTCTAACGATAATCCATCCATTATAATTTTATTATTTTTACAAAAAATTTTTTCAGATGAAATTCCTATCCGCATTTATATCCCTTTTTGTTTTTTATACTGGTTTCGCACAAGAATCCTTCGACCGTTCTTCGGTTGAAGCCTTCCAGCAGGAACTCAACACCAAGTTTGCAGATCCGGAACATTCACCGCTGATGGAGGAAGACAGAAAAGAATTTAAAACACTTGATTTTTTCCCGATAAACGAAGCATTGGCAGTAACGGCAACGTTTGTAAAGTCAAAAGGAGAAAAGTCATTTGAGATGAAAACCACCACCGAAAGATTACCTTTATATATAAAATATGGTGAACTCCATTTTACAATTGAAGGGAAAGCGTTTAAATTGGATGTATTCCAAAATTTGGATTTAATCAAGAAGAAAGGCTTCAAGGATCATTTGTTTTTGCCTTTTTCCGACCTTACGTCTGGTAGCGATAGTTACATCGGCGGAAGATACATCGATATGAAAAAACCAAAAGGAAAGACGGTCTTGATTGATTTCAATAAAGCATACAACCCTTATTGTGCCTATAATTATAAATATTCCTGCCCAATTGTACCTTTGCAGAATGATTTAAACATTGAGATCAAGGCAGGAGTGAAAAAATTCCACGATTAATGTACTTCAATCTCCATACGCACAGGTTTACCAATGATGATGAGGTATTGGAATTGGTCAATCAATATCCAAAATCGTTTGACGATGCCATTCCTTGTTTTTCTGTTGGAATTCATCCCTGGTACATTAAGGAAGAAGATATTGAGGAAGAATTAAGGATTATAGAAGACAAGATACAACTGAAAGATTGTCTTGCAATTGGCGAATGCGGGTTGGATAAGCGAATAGAAGTGCCTTTTGATTTGCAGGTTGAAGTATTCGAAAAGCAATTGGCCTTGGCCGAAAAACAAAAGCTTCCCGTTGTGCTGCATTGTGTTGCCGCATTTCAGGAACTAATCGAAATAAAAAAAAGGCTGGACATAAAAGTCCCGATGATCATCCACGGATTTTCGAAGAACCAACAGTTGGCAAAACAACTGCTGGACAATGGTTTTTATATCTCCTTCGGAAAATATTTAATGCAAAAACCAGAATTGGAAGCAGTTCTTAAAACCATTCCTAACGACCGTTTTTTCTTGGAGACCGATACCATAAGCGAAGGGATCAAGAAGGTTTACGAGTTGGCGGGAAAGTATAAAAATATAAGTCAAGAAGAATTAAAGAATACAATCATACAAAATTTTAATATCGTTTTTAAAAATGGCAGAATGGACTGAAAGAGCCGCACTTTTATTTAAAGAAGAAGGCTTGAATAAATTGAAAAATGCAAATGTATTAATCATCGGATTGGGTGGCGTTGGCTCGTTTGCAGCCGAATTCATCACAAGGGCGGGTGTTGGAAAGATGACCATAGTGGATGGTGATGTTGTCGATATAACCAACATCAACCGACAATTGCCAGCATTGCACTCAACCGTTGGAATGCCAAAAATAGACGTAGTAGGCAACCGTTTGATGGACATCAACCCAGAATTAAAGCTTACAAGAATCAAGGAGTTTCTTTCGCCAGAAAGAGCCTTCGAAATTGTTACCGATGAGTTTGATTATGTAATGGATTGTATAGACAGTGTTACCCCAAAGTTCAATCTGATTGTAGGAGCAAAGCGTAAGAAGGTAAAAATCATCAGCTGTATGGGAGCAGGAGGCAAGATGGAGGCTTCCAAAGTAAAAGTGGACGATATCAGTAATACCAAGAGCTGTTTCCTTGCAAGAGTCATCAGAAAACGTCTGAGAGAAGTGAAAATTGACAAGGGAGTGAAAGTGGTATATTCTACCGAAATCCAGGACGAAAGCAGCTTGAAAACTACGGATGGAAAAAACTTCAAGAAATCCTTCTACGGAACAAACAGTTATATGCCGGGTCTTTTCGGTCTCTATGCAGCCGAAACCGTAATAAGGCATCTCTTAAAAGATAAGGAGTAATAATTGTAACTTATCTTCTTCAAACAAAATAGATTTATTTCAATAGTAAAAAGCGGACCCGATCATTCATCGAGGTCCGCTTTTTTTTGATTGCTGACTCTAGAAGTTAACAGGAACTTCAAATCCTTTAAATGCAGCTAGGTTAAATTTGGGTACTTTATTCGATACCAAATAGTGCAATTTGTCCTTCATAAATGGATTAAAATCCTGTCTTTTTTTCATATTCCTTATTTTTATGCTATAAAAATTATGTATATTATAGTTTGGTAAAAAATAATTATTACATTTGTGTAATCGATTACAATAAAATTACAACATGATACATTTCAGTTTCCGTTACGCAACAAATCCTTCCGACGTAGTTGGGTATGATACGCAAAAAATTAGGGAGAACTTTTTAATTGACCAATTATTCACTCCAGAAGACATTCATTTGGTTTATTCCATGTACGATCGTTACATCGTGGGGGGAATTATGCCAGTGAAAGAGAAATTGAAATTAGAAACCATTCCTTACTTGAAATCAGAAAACTTTTTGGACAGAAGGGAATTGGGGATCATCAATGTTGGCGGAAAAGGCCAGGTAAGCGTTGATGGAGAAATTTTTGAATTGAGCAAAAAGGAAGCGCTGTACGTAGGAAGCGGTGCTAAAGAAGTATTTTTCTCTAGCATGGAAGAAAATTCGGCTTTGTTTTACATCAATTCGGCTCCGGCACATTCGCATTTTCCAAATAAGAAAGTGACGAAAGAAAATGCAGAAATCGTGCATTTAGGGGAAGATAAATATGCCAACAAAAGGATCATCAATAAATTGATTGTAAACAGTGTTGTTGAAACATGCCAATTGCAGATGGGATTGACTGAGCTTTTGCCTGGAAACATCTGGAACACCATGCCAGCACACACACACAACAGAAGGATGGAAGCCTATTTCTACTTTGATTTGGAAGAAGGGCAGACCATCTGTCATTTCATGGGCGAACCGCAAAATACAAGACACATCTTTATGCAGAACCATCAGGCAGTTTTATCGCCAGAATGGTCAATCCATTCAGGAGCAGGAACGGCCAACTATTCCTTTATTTGGGGAATGGCGGGTGAAAATTTAGATTACAGCGACATGGATATTTGTCCACCAAACGAATTAAGATAAGCTATGCAATTATTCAATTTAACCAATAAGAATGCCCTGATAACTGGTGGAACGCACGGTTTGGGGATGGCAATCGCCGAAGGTTTGGCAAGTGCCGGAGCACAATTGATCATTACGGGAACAACGCCTTCAAAAATGGAGGAAGCGATTGCTTACTATACTTCAAAAGGCTATCAGGTAAAAGGCTATCTGTTTGATGTAACCGATGAAAATGCGGCTGCAGAAAACATAGCAAAAATTACAAAAGAAGTAGGCGATATCCACATCTTGGTAAACAACGCCGGAATCATCAAAAGAGAATTGGCTATCACAATGCCGGTTGCCGATTTCAGAAAAGTCATTGATGTGGATTTGGTTGGACCTTTTATTATGTCGCAATTGGTTGCAAAACAAATGATTGAACGCAAGGAAGGAAAAATCATCAACATCTGTTCCATGATGAGCGAATTGGGCAGAATCAGTGTTTCGGCTTATGCAGCAGCAAAAGGGGGCTTGAAAATGCTGACGAAAAACCTGGCGACGGAATGGGCAAAACACAACATTCAAGTCAACGGAATCGGTCCGGGATATTTTGCAACTTCACAAACAGAACCGATCAGGATTGACGGTCATCCTTTCAATGAGTTTATCATCAGCAGAACACCAGCGGCACGTTGGGGAGATCCTGAAGATTTGGCTGGAACTGCAGTGTTCTTGGCTTCAAAAGCAAGCGATTTTGTAAACGGACAGATAATTTATGTCGATGGAGGAATTTTGGCAACCATCGGAAAACCTTCAAACGAAGAATAAAAACGATAAAGATGAGTACGACATTTATCCACGACAACTTTTTATTAGAAAATAAATATGCTGAAGAATTGTATCACAACTATTCTAAAAACCAGCCTATTATAGATTACCATAATCATTTATCTCCAAAGTTAATCGCAGAAAACAACATCTTTAAGAATATTACGGATGTTTGGATCAACGGCGACCATTACAAATGGAGAGCAATGCGAACGCTGGGTGTAAAAGAAAAATTTATTACAGGCGATGCTTCAGATAAGGACAAGTTTTTACAATGGGGAAAAACAGTTCCGTACACGATGCGAAATCCTTTGTACCATTGGACACACTTGGAATTGGCGCGTTATTTTGACATTTATGATTTATTGAATGAAAAATCGGCGGAAGCGATTTACGAAGAAACTTCCCGAAAATTGGCCACTCCGGAGTTCTCTTGCCAGAATCTATTAAAGAAGGCAAATGCTGAGTTGGTGTGCACGACGGAAGATCCAATAGATAATTTAGAATACCACCAAGCGCTAAAAAACAGTGATTTTTCAGTGAAAGTGAGTACGGCTTTCCGTCCTGATAAAGCGATTTTGATTTCAAGCGAAACGTATAACGACTACATCGATTCATTGGCTAAAGCAGCTGATTTGGAAATCAATACGTATGATGATTTACGCCAGGCACTTTCCAAGAGAATTGCATATTTCAATGAAAACGGATGCAAGCTTTCTGATCATGGCTTGGATCAGATTTATTTCGAAGATTTTACAGAAAGCGAAATCAAATCGATTTTTAAGAGAAAAAGAAAAAAAGAAGGAATTACGCCTTTGGAAGCTTTAAAATTTCAAAGTGCCATTTTGTTGTTTTTATCGGAAGCGTATCACCAATTTGGTTGGGTACAACAATTTCATTTAGGTGCTCTTCGTAACAATAACGCGAGAATGCACAGTATTTTAGGGCCAGATACAGGTTGGGATTCCATTGGAGATTTTTCTCAAGCTAAGAACCTGTCTGCGTTTTTAAATGCTTTGGATACCAAAGATAAATTGACAAAGACCATCATTTACAACTTGAATCCTGCGGATAATGAAGTGATGGCGACGATGATTGGAAACTTCAACGATGGAAGCATCAAAGGAAAAGTACAGTTTGGATCAGGATGGTGGTTTTTAGACCAGAAAGACGGAATGACAAAACAGATGAATGCCCTGTCAAATATGGGATTGATCAGTTGTTTTATCGGAATGTTGACCGATTCAAGAAGTTTTTTATCGTTTCCTAGACACGAATATTTCAGACGTGTTTTGTGCAATCTTTTGGGAGATGAAATCAAGCGTGGCGAATTGCCAAACGATATGGAATGGATCGGAAAAATGGTTACCGACATCAGTTACAACAATGCAAAAGAATACTTTAAGTTTTAGTCAGATGTTTTTAGAAAGCAGCAATTACAATTGGGAAAAAATCGATGAGAATTTAGACCGGGCAGTCGTTGGTTTTGATGCCTCGCTGATGCTGACGATTGTGCGTTTCAAAAAAGGTGGTATCGGCTATCTTCATCAGCATATCCATTCCCAGGTCGCTTACATTGCCTCCGGATCATTTGAAGTTCAGATTGAAGAAGAAAAAAGAGTATTAAAGACAGGTGATTCGTTTTTTATTCCAACCAATTTAATGCACGGCGTTGTTTGTCTGGAAGAAGGTACTTTGATTGAATCGTTCAGTCCGATGCGCGAAGATTTTATAAAATAATACAAGAAAAATAATGAGTAAGGTAGTCACTTTTGGAGAAATCATGTTGCGTCTTTCGACCGAAAAATATTTGCGTTTTTCACAGTCGAAAAACTTCTCGGCAACTTATGGCGGAGGCGAATTCAATGTCGCGGTTTCTCTTGCAAATTATGGCATCGAAGCCGAATTTGTAACGCGTTTGCCAGAAAATGAAATTGGAGAATGTGCCTTGAAGGAAATGCGAAAAATGAAAGTCAATACCAATAATGTGATTTTTGGTGGTGACCGTTTGGGGATTTATTTCTTGGAGACAGGTTCTGGAAACAGAGGAAGCAATGTGGTTTACGACCGTTCCAACAGTGCGATTGCATCGATTGAAAAAGGAGCGTTTGACTGGGAAAAAATCTTCGAAGGAAAAACGTGGTTCCATTTCAGCGGTATTACGGCGGCGATTTCAGAAAATGCGGCCGAAGAATGTCTGATTGCGATAAAAACTGCACATAAACTGGGCTTGACCATTTCCTGCGATTTGAATTACCGTTCTAAATTATGGAAATACGGCAAACAGCCAAGCGAGGTCATGCCGGAAATGTTAAGCTATTGCAATGTAATCTTAGGTGATATCGATACGGCTAATTTCATGCTGGGAATGGAAAAGGTAGATCCAGATTATACGGATGAAGTGGCCTTGAAAGGATTTTATTCAAAGCTATTTGAAAGGAGTCCAAACTTGAAAATCGCGGCAACCACTTTACGCTATTCGGTGAGTGCTTCGCACCAAAGAATTGGCGGTGTTTTATACGATGGAAATTCAATCTATAAGGCAGTTGTAAAAGAAGTAACTCCGGTTGTGGATCGGGTAGGGACGGGCGATGCCTTTATGGGCGGATTGGTTTACAGCCTGATTACAACACCTGATAATTTACAACGAAACATTGATTTTGCAGTGGCCGCCTGTTGCTTGAAACACACAATTGTGGGCGATTATAATTTGGCGACTTTGCAAGAAATAGAAAATATTGTTAGCGGAGATTCTTCCGGAAAAGTTTCGAGATAATAGTGAATTTTAGAGTATGATAACATTGAAAAAAATATCGCATCTGACTGGTTTCTCGGTTTCAACGGTTTCCAAAGCCTTGAACAACAAGCAGGACATCAATGTGGAAACCAAGAAAAGGATTCAGGAATTTGCCTACCAGAGAAATTACGTTCCAAACAAGAATGCCATTTCATTGCGAAAAAGCAAATCGTTTATCATTGCAGTGATTCTACCTCAAGTAAACGATGCTTTCTACAGTGAAACATTGTGCAACATCCAGAAAATGGCATCCAAGTCGGGTTACCGGATCATGTTTTTCCAATCGTTTGAAAGTACCGCAAAAGAGGTCGTTTATTTAGACGAAATCAACGACGGAAGTGTGGACGGAGCCATTGTCCTTTCTACAAACAGAAATGAATTTAAAGCAAATTATAATAAAATAAATACGATTCCGATCGAGTCTGTGCAGATTACAAAAAGTCAGAATTTAGATGTCTTGAAAGCAGATTGTATGGCAATTTTCGGAAATCTATTAAACCAAATTAATTAGGAATGGCACAATTTACAAGAATAGAAGTCGCACAAAAAATGAAGGAAACCGGATTGGTTCCTTTGTATTACAATCAAGATATTGAATTGTGCAAAAATGTTGTGAAAGCTTGTTATGACGGTGGTGCAAGACTTTTTGAATTCACGGCAAGAGGCGATTTTGCCCACGAGGTTTTTGCCGAATTGGTGAAATATTCGATCAAGGAAATGCCAGAAATGATTTTGGGCGTAGGTTCTGTTACAGATGCGGCAGCGGCTTCGTTATACTTGCAATTGGGAGCCAATTTCATTGTGACGCCTGTTTTTAGGGAAGACATCGCAATCGTTTGCAACCGAAGAAAAGTGCTATGGTCGCCAGGTTGCGGTTCATTGACAGAAATTGCAAAAGCAGAAGAAATGGGCTGTGAAATCATAAAATTATTTCCAGGCGATGTGTACGGACCACAATTTGTAAAAGGGGTCTTGGCACCACAGCCGTGGACGTCAATCATGCCAACGGGTGGTGTTTCTCCAACCGAAGAAAGCCTGAAGCAATGGTTTGATGCAGGCGTTGTCTGTGTAGGAATGGGAAGCAAATTGATCAGTGAGAAAATCATTTCAGAAAAGAATTTCTCGGCTTTGACTTCAGACACCCAAAAAGCCCTATCTATTATCAAATCGGTTAGAAAGTAATTTTCTGATCAACCAAAACCAACCAAGAAACCATTAAAATATGAATCAAGAAACACCAAAAAAGGCAACCAATTTCAGGTGGAGCATCTGCGGATTACTCTTCATTGCCACGACCATAAACTACCTGGATCGTCAAGTACTTTCACTTACTTGGAAAGATTACATACAGCCGGAATTCCATTGGAACAACAATGATTACGGAAACATCACGGCACTATTCTCCATTTTTTATGCGGTAAGCATGCTTTTCGCAGGAAAATTTGTCGATTGGATGGATACCAAAAAAGGTTTCCTTTGGGCAATCTTCATTTGGTCGATTGGTGCGGTTTTACACGCTTTTTGCGGTATTGCAACATCAGGAATCATCACAGGAAATTGGTTTGTAGGTTTTGAAGAATCTAAGGAAATTATCAGTAATATCAACGATGTTTCGCTTGTAATCAGCACCAGTGTTACGTTGTTCATTTTTGCCCGTTTTGTTTTGGCAGTTGGAGAAGCAGGAAACTTTCCTGCAGCCATCAAGGCTACGGCTGAATATTTTCCTAAAAAGGACAGGGCGTTGTCAACCAGTATTTTCAATGCCGGAGCAACCGTTGGAGCCTTGGCGGCACCACTTACGATTCCGTTTATTGCAAAGGCAATGGGTTGGGAAATGGCCTTTATCATTATCGGTGGTTTGGGATTTGTGTGGATGGGATTGTGGATTTTCTACTATAAAAAACCCGAAGCGCATCCAAAAGTAAACGCAGAGGAATTGGCTTATATTCAGCAAGATATCGAAGATTCTGTAGTAAACGCCACAACCGGAGTAGATACAAAATTCACCTTAAAACAATGCTTTAAATACAGACAGACATGGGCATTCATTTTCGGAAAGTTCATGACCGACGGAGTTTGGTGGTTCTATCTATTCTGGACACCGGCCTATTTGAGTTCCGTTTACGGAATGGACAGTACGGAAAGCGCAATTCCATTGGTTGTGTTGTATGTGATTACACTTTTATCAATCATTGGAGGCTGGTTGCCAAGATATTTCGTGGACAGCAAGGGAATGAATCCTTATGCTGGAAGGATGCGAGCGATGTTGATTTTTGCCTTTTTCCCGCTGTTGGCTTTGTTGGCACAACCTGGAGGTGAAATCAGCTATTGGATTCCGGTATTGATTATTGGAGTTGCAGGAGCGGCGCATCAGGCCTGGTCGGCGAATATTTTCTCGACGGTGGGCGATATGTTTCCAAAAAGGGCCATTGCAACCATCACAGGAATAGGCGGAATGGCAGGAGGAATCGGTTCTTTCATCATCAACAAAAGTTCTGGAGTTTTATTCGATTATTCACATAAGACATGGACTACGGTTGACGGCGTTCCGTTTTTGGAAAAATTCCCACAGTTTGTAAATGAGCGTTTGCCGGAAGGCTTCTTTGCAGAATTAGAAAAATCAGGAGCCGTTGTTGTAGACGGTATTGACAAAGGATATATGATTATTTTTTCGGTTTGTGCTGTTGCGTATTTGATTGCGTGGGCAGTTATGAAATCGTTGGTTCCAACTTATAAAGTCATCAAAAATTAAGAAATGAGTACTCAGACAAAACAAAAATTAAATAGGGAGAATCTAGGAAAAGGAGCAAAGTTGCCTATAAAAGTAGTGCAATTTGGAGAGGGGAATTTTTTGCGTGCTTTCGTAGATTATGCTTTCCAAGTATTGAATAAAAAAGTAGATTTTAATGCAGGAGTTGCCGTTGTGCAACCGCTTGAAGGCGGTCTGGTCCACCTGCTGAACGAACAGGACGGATTGTATACTTTGTTCTTAAACGGAATTAAAAAAGGTGAAAAGATCCAAGAGATTGAAGTCATTGATAATATTGTAAAAGGAATCAATCCTTATACAGAATTCGACCAATTTCTGGCATTGGCCAAAGAAGAAGAATTGGAATTTGTGATTTCAAATACAACAGAAGCTGGAATTGAATTCATTGATTCTGATACTATGGATATGACGCCTCCAAAGGCTTTTCCAGCGCGATTGGCTGTTTTATTGCACGAGCGTTACCATCATTTTAACGGAGATAATGCTAAAGGATTGACAATCATTCCGTGCGAATTGATCAATTATAATGCTGATACTTTAAAATCGATTCTGTTGCAATATGCTGATTTATGGAAGTTGGAGGAAGGTTTTAAAAATTGGCTAGAAACAGCTTGTACGTTCCATAACACATTGGTGGACAGGATCGTTCCGGGTTATCCGAGAAATGAAATTGAAGAATATAACAGCAAGATTGATTATGAAGATAATCTGATTGTGACAGCCGAGCCATTTTTCCTTTGGGTGATTGAAGGCGATGAAAAATTGAAAGCAAAATTGCCTTTCGATAAGACCAATCTGGATGTAAAAATCGTTTCCGACATGCAACCGTATCGTACCCGAAAAGTGCGAATTCTAAACGGAGCACACACGGCTATGGTTCCGTTTTCAATCTTATACGGAAATGAAACGGTAAAGGAAAGTGTTGACGATGAGTTTACTGGTGATTTTGTAAACAAGGTAATTTTTGACGAAATCAATCCGACTTTGGATATGGATCAATCAGAATTGAATCAATTTGCAGAAGAAGTTTTAGACCGTTTCAGGAATCCGTTTATCAAGCACCAACTGTCTGATATTGCACTGAATTCAATTTCAAAGTTCAAAGTACGTGTATTGCCAAGTTTACTGAAATATGTAGAATTGAACCAAAAACTCCCAATTTATTTGACGTTTTCTTTGGCTTGTACGATTCGTTTCTACCAAGGAGAATGGAATGGGAATGCACTTCCGATAAAAGACAACCAAGAGATTGCGGATGCTTTCAAAGAAGCTTGGAGTTCAAATAATTCTGAAAAAGTAACGAAGGAAATATTAGCCAATACAGAATTCTGGGATGAAGATTTGAACGAAGTAAAAGGTCTGACAGAAGCTGTGATTTTGGCCTTGAATGAAATTGAATCCAACGGAATTGAAAAAGGTTTCGAGAATTTTAAAAAACAATTTTAATTAAAATTGAGATGAAAAAACTAATAAAAGTAAATCCTGCAGATAATGTGATTGTAGCTTTGACCGATCTGGTACAAGGAGACCGTGTGGAATTCGAAGGAAATACCGTTATTCTTGCCACAGATGTCAAGGCGAAGCACAAGATTGCAGAGCATGATTTGAATATAGGCGACAGCATCAATATGTATGGTGTCCTGGTTGGAAAAGCAACGCAGTTCATTCAAAAAGGCGAAGTGCTGACAACCGTAAACGTAAAGCATCAAAGCGAAGAAGTTAGCCACAAGACGATGACTTTGCCTTGGACGGCGCCTGATGTTTCAAAATGGGACGACAAGACGTTCATGGGATACCACAGGGAAGATGGGCAAGTGGGAACTGAAAATGTATGGCTGTTTTTTCCATTGGTTTTCTGTGAAAACAAGAACATTGAAAAGCTAAAAGAAGTTTTTGAAAACGAATTGCTTCCAAAAAAGCAGGACGATTATCAGATGCTTTTGCGTTCGTTGATGGGAAATGAGGAAGTGGAAGCTCCAAAATCAACTGACGGAAGGCCGGAATTAAACAATATAGAAGTAAAATTTATCACGCACGCGGGCGGTTGTGGCGGTATCCGTCAGGATTCTGAAGTGTTGGCGAAGCTTTTGGCAGGATATGTAAACAATCCGAATGTGGCTGGAGCTACGGTTTTGAGTTTGGGTTGTCAAAATCTACAGATTGATATTTTCAAGAAGGTTTTGAAGGATATGAATCCAGATTTCAACAAAGAAATCCTGATTTATGAGCAACAGCAGATGGGAACGGTTGACAATATGTTACGAACGATTATCAAAGATTCGTATGCGGCTATTTTAAAAGCCAATGCCATTGAAAGAAAGCCTGCGCCATTGTCAAAATTAGTTGTTGGTTTGGAATGCGGAGGTTCTGATGGTTTTTCTGGAATCTCTGCAAATCCAGCACTTGGCGTGGTTTCGGATATTATGGTGGCTTTGGGCGGAAAGACGATCTTGGCTGAATTCCCAGAACTTTGCGGTGTAGAGCAGGAGCTGATGAACCGTTGTGTGGACGAAGAAAAAGCCAACAAATTCCTTTCGTTGATGAAGGCTTTTGAAAAATCTGTGGTTGATGCAGGTTCGGGGTTTGACATGAACCCGTCACCGGGAAATATCAAGGACGGCTTGATTACGGACGCTATGAAATCGGCCGGAGCCTCTAAAAAGGGAGGTGCGGCACCCGTTTCAGACGTATTGGATTATGCCGAATACGTTACAAAACCAGGTTTGAATTTATTGAATACACCAGGAAACGACGCAGAATGTACGACAGGTTTGGTAGGTTCAGGAGCAACGGTTGTTTTGTTTACAACAGGTTTGGGAACGCCGATGGGGAATCCGATTGCACCGGTTGTAAAGATTTCTTCAAATACGCATTTGGCTCAGAAAATGAGCGATATCATTGATATTGATGCAGGAGATGTAATCAGCGGAACCAAAACGATTGCTGAAGTTGGCGAAGACATTATTGATTATATCATTGAGGTAGCCAGCGGAAGGATCAAAACGAAAGCCGATCTGCTCGAGCAAGATGATTTTATTCCGTGGAAAAGGGGAGTATCATTGTAAAACAAAAAACCGTTTAGAATTTCTAAACGGTTTTTTTTATACTTTCGAAGTTGTCTTCTTTGTTGATTTTCTGATGATGAGCTCAGGATCAAGAACCACTTTCTTTTCAATCTTGACTTTCTCCGAATTATTGACCTGTTCCAAGAATACTTTTGCAGCGATTCTTCCCATTTCTAAAGGAAACTGGTCGATTGTACTGATGGACAATTCCATGAACTTTGTAAAGGGTTCGTTACTGAAACCGATTACAGAAACATCTTCGGGTACTTTAAGGTTTTTTGATTTTAATTCTTGAATGGCTCCCAAAGCATCCCAGTCACTTGAAGAGAAGATGGCATCGGGCGGATTCTTTAACTTCAATAGCTTTTTTATTGCTTTTTTTCCATCTTCAATATTACTTCGGGTCTTTATGACATACTCTTCAATGTAATCGATTCCATTATCGCTCAAGGCTTGCTTGTAACCTGCAAAACGATCGCTAAAAATTTCAATATTTAAGTCACCCGAAAAGTGTGCAATTCGTTCACATCCGTTATCTATTAAATGCTGTGTTGCCTTATATCCTCCTTCGAAATCATTGATGGTTACTGAACTGACGTTGTTCATCGTCTTTTTTCTATCGAAAAATATCAGTGGGACATCTTTCTTTAAAATTCTTTCAAACGACTTAATATCATTGCTTGAAGTGGATATAAAGATACCATCTACTTGCGAGTTTAAAAGCGCATCAATATTGGCATTTTCCTTTTCTTGGTCATTATTTGTCTGGCAAATGATTACATGGTAACCAAAAGGAGTCAGTTCTTCTTCAATTCCTCTGATTACTGATCCAAAGAAATTAGTATCAATCCTTGGAACTACAACTCCTACATTATTGCTCTTGCCACTTTTTAAAGCTAGCGCCAATTTATTCTGCTCATAGCCCATTTTTTCAGCTGTTTCAAGAACAAGCTCTTTGGTAGAACTGCTGATATTTGGATTGTTGTTTAATGCTCTGGAAACAGTTGCAGCCGTGATATTCAGCTTGGTAGCAATGTCATAAATGGTAATTTTCTTTCGCATAAAGGTATTCAGGTGAAATTAATCGAGTTGCATTTTGTTGCACAAATGTATACTTTTTTATTTTATAATTGGCCAGTAATTCCCTTGTTTTATTAGGATTATTTTAGTTCTAAACTATGATATGCATATTTTTTTTAAGTTTTTTTTAAAGTTTCTGAAAAAAAACTTTGCTATTATTATAAGATTAATTATTTTTGGTAATCGATTACATTAATTTAAAGTTTTTAAAATGTCAAATTACCTAAAATGTATTATGAAAGCCAAGTGGACGCTCTTGATTGGAGCACTGGTTTTGACTTCTTGCAAAACGGAGCAAAACGCAGTTCTCTCCAAGCAAATGAAGGAACCTTGGGAAAATCTAAAACAAATTGAGCAGGCTATTAAAGAGCCTTTTTTTAGAAAAGCAAACTATAACGTTATAGCTTTTGGAGCTGTGGCAGATGGGAAGACCTACTGTACACAAAATTTCAAAAGAGCCATCGAAACTTGTTCAAAAGAAGGTGGAGGAAAAGTAATTGTCCCAAAAGGTAAATATTTGACAGGAGCTATTCATTTGGAAGATAATGTAAACCTCCATTTGGAAGAAGGTGCAGAAATTCTTTTCAGTACAAATCCAGAAGATTATCCAATTGTTCATACTTCATTTGAAGGTTTGGAATTGATGAATTACTCTCCTTTAATATATGCTTACAAAAAGACAAATATTGCGGTAACAGGAAAAGGAATTTTAAACGGTCAGGCAAATGAAACCAATTGGTGGCCGTGGAAAGGAAGTACTTCTGAAGGACATATTTATGGTTTTGTGGAAGGACAGCCGTCTCAAAAAGACAAAGGAAATCTTCCGGCATTGATGGATATGGCCGAAAAAGATGTGCCGATTGAAAAAAGAGTTTTTGGAAAAGGACATTACTTGAGACCTAATTTCTTTGAGCCTTTTGGATGTACGAATGTAATGATTCAAGGCGTAAAGATTGTGGACGCGCCTTTCTGGATTCTTCATCCTATTAAATGTACTAATGTAATTGTGGATGGTGTAAATATTCAAAGCCATGGACCAAATAATGACGGCTGTGATCCTGAATATTCCAAAAATGTCCTGATCAAGAATTGTACTTTCAACACAGGTGATGATTGTATTGCAATCAAGGCTGGACGTGATGATGAAGGTAGAAGAGTAGGGATCATGAGCGAAAACATCATCGTGAGAAACTGTCACATGATTGATGGTCACGGTGGTGTTGTGATTGGCAGTGAAATGTCGGCTGGAGTAAAGAACGTTTTTGTAGAAGATTGTACGATGGACAGTCCGAATTTAGACCGAGCAATCAGGCTTAAAACAAACAGTAAAAGAGGCGGTGTAGTCGATGGAGTGTATGTTCGAAATATCAAAGTTGGAAAAGTAAAGGAAGCAGTTTTGCACATCACAATGCATTATTCTGTTTACGGAAACCAAACTGGAAACTTCATTCCGCAAATCCGTAATGTCTTTTTGGAAAACTTCACAGTCAAAGATGCAGGTGACTATGCCATTTTTGCTGATGGCTTGGAAAAATCAAAAATTGACAATATAATTTTTAAGAACATAAAAATTGACAAAGTAAAGCAAGCATTCAAATTGAAGGATGTTTCAAATCTTCAGGTAATCGATACATATATTAATAATGAAAAAGTTGCACAACCTTAAAACAAACCAATCTTAACAAACAATGTAATTATGAAAATCAAATGTTTAATTTTAAGTAGGCTAAAATTTATTTTTACTCTATTTCTGTTTTTGTCCCTGTTTCAAGGGCAAAATATGTATGCACAAGGCGGAACAAATATAACAGGTGTAGTAACCGATGCTTCAGACAGTATGTCTATTCCAGGCGTGACTGTAATGGAGAAAGGAACAACAAATGGAACATCTACTGATATTGATGGTAGTTTCTCGTTAAGAGTGGCTGGTCCTAATGCAGTAATCGTTATCAGTTCAATGGGCTATCAAACACAAGAGATTCCATTAAATGGAAAACAAACATTAACTGTTGTAATGGCTGCCGATGAAAAGACATTGGAAGAAGTTGTAGTTGTTGGATATGGAACCGTTAAAAAAAGAGATTTGACAGGAACCGTAAGTACCATCAGTGCAAAAGATGTTACCGAAAGGAATACAACCAGTGCCTTGGAAGCAATTCAAGGAAATGTTGCCGGGGTACAGATCAGTTCGAACTCTGGTAGATTGGGAGATGGATTTAATATCACGATCCGTGGTAAGAACTCTATCTTATTGGATTCAAAACCTTTGTTTATTGTAGATGGAGCGCCTGTTGATGATATCAGTTTCCTAAATCCTCAGGATATCGAAAGGATGGACGTGTTGAAAGATGCTTCTTCAGCGGCAATCTACGGATCGAGAGGAGCAAGTGGAGTGGTAATCATTACTACAAAAAGTGGATCAGCTTCCAAGTCAGGATTCAATGTAAATTTTGAATCATCCTTCGGAACAAAAGAAGTAGCGCGTCTGCCAAAAATGATGAATGGAGATAAATGGTTCTACTACCATCAATCGGCTTTCCTTGCCACTGTAAACGGAGGTAATTATACAACTACGACACCTGAACAGATCCAAGGAGCAGTAGGAAATGCAGCCAATCCTGTTTTTATGGAAAGGGTGAACAGCGGTAAGACATTTGATTGGTACGATGCTGTTTTGCAGAATGGTATCCAGCAAAATAATTATTTGAACATAACAGGGCGTTCCGAAGGTGGGATGTCGTACAACTTAGGTTTGGGTGTTCAAAATGAAACAGGTACAATAGAAAATGAATCGCTCGATAAGTACACTTTGAAAGCAGGGCTTAACCATAAGGTGAGCGACAAATTCTCTACAGGTGTTAATTTGACCGTTGTAAAGACAGACGAGCAATTGGGAAGTGATGTGGCAATGAGGGATGCTTTCAGATTAAATCCATTCTTGTCACCTTGGAAAATAGATGCAGATGGTAACGAAATTGTGGGCGATTTGGCTCCAGTTCCTGGTAAATTATTTTATCCAAACGGTACTGCTGCTACTGACAAAACCAGTACTTACAATCCATTGCTAGAAATTGCCAATACATCAGATCAAATCAAAAGATGGAGAGCTATTGGAAATGTTTATTTTCAATACGATCCTTATGAGTGGTTGTCTTTTAGAACATCTTACTCTGGAAATTTCAATACATCAAAAAGAGGAAAATACTGGGGTGCTTTAACGAACACAGGTGTAGCGAATGCTACCGGAGGAAATCCACAGCTTCCTTCTTCATCATTGGTAAATACAGATGGATATGATCAGACTTGGGACAACCAGGTAAATGTGAATTTTCAAAATGAAAACCACGCTTTTAGCTTCTTAGGACTGCAAAGTATCAACATAAATACATTTGAAACCAGTGAGTTAAACTCTCGTTTGCAACCGTTTGATACAGGATTTCACAATATTGGTTCAGGTCCTCAAAGTACATTTAATGTAAATTCAACTTATACTAAGAGAACATTAAATTCATACGCAGCACGTTTGAATTATACCTTTAAAGACAAATATTTATTGACAGCTTCTATCAGATGGGATGGATCATCTGTTTTGGCTGAAGGCAATAAATGGGAATCATTTCCTTCGGCAGCATTTGCTTGGAAATTAGATCAGGAAAACTTCTTGAAAGACAGTAAAGTGGTAAGCGTACTTAAACCAAGGGTAAGTTTTGGTTATACAGGAAATAGTAATGTACAGCCTTACACTACATTAAACGGACTTAATAGTCAGTTGTATTATGATTTTAATGCGACAACAGCAAATGGTTTCGTACCAGCTACCTTGGCCAATAAAGAGTTAACATGGGAAAAAACAAGAGAATTAAACGTTGGTTTGGATTTTGGATTCTTCAATAACAGAATTTCAGGAACCATAGATGTATACGATAGATTGTCAAAAGATTTGCTATATGAACAAAGAATGCCTCTTGAATCAGGCTGGCCAAGAATTTATTCAAATGTTGGTTCCGTAAGCAACAAAGGAGTAGAAGTTGGCTTGACGACGAAAAATATTGTAGGGGAGAAAGTTTCCTGGTCAACAACTTTTGTATTTTCAAAAAACACTAATAAATTAGAATCTATTTATGGTCAGAGTGATGTGAGTGATGTTGGTAATAACTTACATCTGGGACAGAGCTTGAATTCCTATTACAACTATGTTTTTGATGGTGTTTGGCAGGAAAGTGAAAGAGCTGAGGCGGCAACTTACAATCAGACTCCAGGTCAGGCAAGAGTAAAAGACTTGAATGGTGATGGTGCTATTGATGCTGTAAACGACAGGCAGGTAATTGGAAATTCTGATCCAGATTGGACTGGAAGTGTGAATTCTACCTTGACAGTTGGCGATTTTGATTTTTCATTCTCAGTTTTTACCAGCCAAGGCGCTATGGCGTACAGCCCTTTCCACGAAAACTTTCTTGATTTGCAAGACCGTGGACGTCAAAGATTGGATATTGCCAATTGGTATATTCCAGAAAACAGTGCAGGTATTCCAGCACAGGCTTCAAATACTTATCCGATGCCAAGAAACGAAGGTGCTTTTTGGAACACTGCAGGAAATGCTCAAGGTCAAAAAATGGGTATGTACAGAGATGCATCTTTCGTGAAAGTGAAAAATATTTCAGTTGGATATACATTCAACAAGGAATTGACAGAAAGATTAAAAATCAAGAAATTAAGAATTTATGCCAACGTATTGAATCCATTCGTATTTACGGATTATGATGGATATGATCCAGAATGGGCTACGGCTCCGTTCAGCACTGGTCGTGTGAGTTCAATTACATATCAGTTTGGTTTAAGTTTAAATTTATAAAAAAAGCAACATGAAAAAAATAGTTTTATTGGGGCTGATGGTAGTTGCCATGGCCTCTTGTTCAGATAATTTTATTGAAGAAGAAAATCTAGGAAATGCAGATGCTGAAACAACCTATAAAACCGCTTCTGGCTTTAATTTGTTGGTCAATTCAAATTACTCATTGTTGAGAAGTATTTACGGTGGTGATGCTTATGTATTTTGTGCAGGTACTGATTTATATGCCGTAGGTTCGGGCAGGGGTACAGAACCGGAAGGTCTGTCGAGGTATTCTCAATTGAATCCAGCATCCGATGGAGGAATTGAAGAATTGTATGCCAGCTGTTATGAGGCGATTCAGAAAGCCAACATGGCCATTTATTACGCTGATTTAACAGAACAGACTCCTAATCTACCTCAATTGGTAGGGGAAGTAAAATACCTTAGAGCCAATGCTTATTTTGTTTTGGTGCAATCGTTTGGAGGGGTAAGTATTGTTGATGAATACATCCAAGGGCCTAAATTGAGTTTCGACAGGAATTCTGCTGAAGAAGTTTATGACTTTATCATCGCGGATCTTGAGGATGCCTTGAATGCTGTTGGAACTGGAAATTACAACGGAAGGGTAAACAAAAGAGCAGTACAGCATTTATTGGCAAAAGTACATTTGACAAGAGCTTATGAAACTTTTGGTGGCGCTACAGATTTTGCAACAGCGGCAACTTATGCAGATGAGGCTATAGCTGGACAGGCATTGACAATCCCTTTTGCAGATTTATGGAAACCGGGAAGCGAAATGAATCCGGAAACTATTTTTTCCGTACAGTATTCACCAGGATCTATAAGCTTTGATCCAAGAAATACGGGGAACAAGCAGGCAAACTGGTACAGCTCATATTTGGGAGGGCCAGAAGTTGCGGGTAAGGCACCATGGAGAAGCTACACATTGTTGCCTACGCAGTTCGCTTTGGGATTGTTTACAGAAGAAGACCAGCGCTACAATGCTACTTTCATGTATCAGGTTTTCGATAGGTATTATGACTTTTTTGATGTTCCCGTTGCCAATCACGGAAACCTGACAGTAAAGCATTATTATGTACCGCAGTGGGAAACGCCGGCAGAAACTGCTGCTTATGTAGCGGCACATCCAGGTGTTGTCACGCACGCTTGGGGAACTTATGGTGCAGGTGTGGTAAGTGCCGATTTCCAAACAATTCCAACGAAGAAGTTTGATGATCCAAAGGCCGCTTTTGTAACAGGAGGAGGAAATTCAGGTGGTCCAAGCTCAAGGGATATTATATTGTCAAGACTTTCTGAAACGTATTTGATTGCAGCCGAAGCTTATCTAAACTCAAATCCAGCCTTAGGTTTGGAGAGATTGAATGCAGTAAGAACCAGAGCAGGAATCACAACGCCACTGACTTCTTATAACATCGATGTTTTATTGGACGAGAGAGCAAGGGAATTATTCGGGGAATACCATAGATGGTTTGATTTGAAGCGTACAGGAAAGTTGGTAGAAAGAGCTTCTGCACATAATTATTTGATTGATGAAGCAAACTTCAATGGAGCAAACGGACAGCTTAAAATTTTAAGACCTATCCCTCAAGCGGCTATCGATTTGAATCAAAACAGGGATTTCCCACAAAACCCAGCATACAATTAATTTTAGAGTTTATATAATAGTTTGGTTTAGTTAGTTTAAATAGGCTTGATGGTATATCGAGCCTATTTTTTCATTAAGAATTAAGTTATAAAACCAGAATAAAAAAAGGAATATGAATTTATCAAAATCACTTTTAGTCACAGCATCAGTTTGTCTTTTGGCAAGTTGCAGTTCCGCGAAACTTTCAAGTCTGCAATCCAAAAATCAAAAAACATACGCCGAAATTTCAATAAAGGAAGGCGGAAAATGGAACGGAAGAAAATACGAAGGCGGCACTTTTAAAAACGTCGAAAGTTTGAATGTTCCTGCAAATCACACTGATCATTCGTGGTACATCCGTTACGAAGGTCCAGGTTGGGAAAGCAACAAAGTTGGTTACAGATTGTACTTGGATTGGAGAAACGCCATCGATATCTACGGAAAACTGACGGATACTTTGGTTTTGCCGCAAGTGGGCCAAGACGGATTTGATTCTTATCACAAGATGGACAATTGGGGTGCTGATATCTTGAAAGTGGCTAAGGGAATGGGCGTCGGTTCCATCGGAAGAATCATCAACAATGAAATGTATCATTTCAAGGAAGTCGAAGCTACCAATGCCAAAGTCTCCAACCACAAGGACAGATCGGAAGTAAAAGTAAATTACACGGGCTGGAAAACGAACAATCAGAAAACGAATTTAGAGTCAAATCTGACCATTTTTCCTGACGAGCGTTATACAAAGCATATCATCCAATCTTCTGAATTGTTGGATGGAATCTGTACCGGAATCGTAAAATTAAACAACCTACCAGTCATTGAAAAAGTAAGCGAAAACAAAAAATGGGGCTATATTGCCACTTATGGCGAGCAAACTTTGTTCAAAGACAATCTGGGAATGGCCGTATTTTATGAAGTAGAAACGGCTGAAAAACCATTTGAAGGTCCGCACGATCATTTGATACAATTCAAGCCTTCTAAAGATAAAATTACGTTTTACTTTTTAGGAGCTTGGGAAAAAGAACCAAACGGAATCAAAAACAAAGAAGAATTTATCCGATATTTAGATGCTAATTTGAACAAGCTGAACCAAAATAATGAATTGAAATAAGATGAAAAAGAAGCTAAAAAACATTGGTGTTTTATTCTTTTCGGCTGCAATTTTATTTACAAGTTGTAAATCGAGTAAAGAAGTAAAAAGTACTTCAAAATTAGAAGTTTCAGATAAATTAAAATGGTCAGAAAGATTGGCGCAAACGCTGATGATCAAGCATCCGGAAGCTTATCAAATTGACGATAAAACCGAACCAAAATGGGACTATGTTCACGGTTTGGTGATGACATCTTTCGAAGAATTGTACAAAAAAACAAATAATAAAGCCTATTACGATTATTTCAAAGGATATGCAGATACGACAATTCAATCAGACGGAAGCATTCCAAGTTTTAAGGTAGATAGCTATAATATTGACATGATTCCAGCCGGAAATTCACTGTTTTATCTGTATGAAAAAACAAAAGACGAGAAGTATTTAAAAGCAATGCAAGTCTTGAAAGGACAATTGGAAACCCATCCAAGAACTACCGAAGGCGGATTCTGGCACAAGAAAATCTATCCGAACCAAATGTGGCTGGACGGATTGTACATGGGCTCGCCATTTTACGCACATTACACTGTAAAATTTGAAAACGGAAAAAATCTGAACGATGTGGCGAAACAATTTGAGTTGATTCAAAAGCACTTGCTGGATAAAAAAACGGGACTTTTATACCACGGTTGGGACGAAAGCAAGCAAATGGCTTGGGCCAATAAACAAACAGGAACATCACCAAATTTCTGGTCCAGATCATTGGGTTGGTATGCAATGGCGTTAGTCGATGTATTAGATTACATGCCAGAAAATCATCCAAAACACAAAGAATTGGTGACGTATTTAAACCAATTATCAGAAGCTTTGGCAAAATACCAACATTCGTCAGGATTGTGGTATCAAGTCACGGACCAAGGAAACAGAGAGGGAAATTACCTAGAAGCTTCTGGTTCTGCTATGTTTGCGTATGCTTTTGCAAAAGGAGCAAACAAAGGTTATCTTCCAAAAAGCTACAAAACTTTAGCAGAAAAAGCCTTCAACGGATTGACAAGAGATTTGGTAAAAGTAACTCCAGAAGGTTATGTGATTATCACCGAAGCTTGCGCCGTTGCTGGTTTGGGCGGGAAAGAAAATCGTGATGGTTCGTTTGAATATTACATCAACGAACGTAAAAAAGACAATGACCCGAAAGCCACAGGACCTTTTATTTTGGCGGCTTTGGAATTAAATAAATAAGAATTAATGAGACTTTTAATTTTTCTTTCAATTCTGGTTTTTGGATTAAATCCAAATGCGGTTACTTCTGAAAAGTCAACATTTACAGTCGCTTTGGATGGTTCTGGAGATTTTAAATCGATCCAGGAAGCCATCAATCAATGCCAGTCTTTTCCGTATGAAAAATTTACGATTTTCATCAAAAACGGAGTCTATAAAGAGAAAATTAAAGTCCACGAGTGGAATTCCAACCTGCAATTAATCGGCGAAAGCCAAGAAAAAACGATTATTACTTTTGACGATCACTTCAAGAAAATAAACTTAGGAAGAAACAGCACTTTTTTTACCTACACAATGTTGGTGGAAGCAAATGATGTGCTGTTGAAAAACCTCACGATCGAAAATTCTTTAGGAGAAGTTGGGCAGGCAATTGCACTTTCGGTTACTTCAACGCGAGTTTCCGTCGTAAATTGCAAACTTTTGGGAAACCAAGACACGCTTTATGCATCAGGAATTGGGAAACAGTTTTACAAGGATTGTTACATCGAAGGAACCGTTGATTTTATCTTCGGTAGCGCAACGGCCTACTTTGAAAATTGCCAGCTTCACAGTAAAAGCGACTCGTTTATTACAGCTTCTTCTACACCGAAAGATGTAGAATTTGGGTTTGTTTTCGATAAATGTAAGCTAACTTCAAATGATAAAGCTTCAAAAGTCTATCTCGGAAGACCTTGGCGGATTTATGCCAAAACCGTTTTCTTGAACTGCGATTTAGGAAAACATATTCTCCCGGAAGGCTGGCATAATTGGTCAAAACCAGAAGCAGAAAAATCGGCATTTTATGGAGAATTTCAAAGTACAGGAGAAGGCTCAAATGCAAATTCAAGAGTAAAATGGTCGCACCAGCTTTCAAAAAAAGAAGCGAAGAGTTATACGAAAAAAAATATTTTAGGTGAAAAATCCAAATCAAAAATACATTGGTATGAAAATTTATAAGGCTTTATTTTTAGTTTTAATTTTAGCTTTTGGATGCAAAAGTGCCCAAACAGCCGACGGAAATAATCCTGTCGTAATTTACACCATCGGAGATTCGACAATGGCAAACAAGCCAAATCCGAATGAAAATCCAGAAAGAGGCTGGGTACAAGTGCTCTCGCCATTTTTCAACGATAAGGTGACGATTAAAAACCACGCAGTAAACGGAAGAAGTACGAGAAGTTTCAGGGATTTAAAGCATTGGCAACTGGTTTTAGATTCTTTGAAACCCGGAAATTATGTCTTTATCCAGTTTGGCCATAACGACGGAAAGGATACTGATCCCACACGATACACTAATCCACAGACGGCTTACCGTCACAATCTAATTCGTTATGTGGAAGAAACTCGTTCAAAAGGCGCCATCCCAATTTTGTTCTCCTCAATCGCCAGAAGAAAATTTAATGAACAGGGCGTTTTATTGGATTCCCATGGAAATTACACCTTGCAGGCTCGTTTGGTTGCGCAAGAAATGAACGTTCCTTTCTTTGATATGCAGTACTTGACGGAGCTTCTGGAAGAATCTTATGGAAAAGAAGGTTCCGCTAAACTACATTTACACTTTGCTCCAAATGAAAATGCTTACATCCCAAAAGGAATCGATGATAATACGCATTTGTCAATTTTAGGAGCGACAGAAATTTCTAAGATTTTTGTTCAGGAGTTAAAGAGACAAAATCATCCGCTGGCGAAATATTTAAAATAGAAATTTATTTGGAATCAAATTTCTGCCCATTAATTGGCGATTAGTTTGTTAGTGTAGCAGACTAGGTGTTTTTATAGAAACAGCTATGTGAGCCTCTAAAAAGCTAACAAAAAGCAACTCGTCACAGACTACATTCGTAATAATTTAATAACTTTCTTATCTTCCATAAGCTCTTCGAACCCCAGACAGCAAGGCTTTATTTTTTAATACTCTCCGTGTTGCATTATTGACATTTTATTTCGTTTCAAACATTAGTTTACTTCGAATAGTTTTAATTACATTTGTTTAACAAATTTAAAAAAATATTTCATGCAACACGCAGTTTTTAATAACTTGAAAAGTAACGAATCGGAATTGCTTTCGATTTGGTCTAATCTGTTGGCCAACAGTGGAGCAACCGACAGTCTTACAGAGGAAAGGGAATCGAAGGAATTTTCAACTCTTTTTCTAGAGGCTTTGACCAATGAACAACCTGATGGACAACGTGCCGAATTCGAGAAGGTCAAAGAACTTTTAGTTGGAATTTCAAGCTCTAGGGCAAAACGTGGATTTTCTCCTCGTGAGAATGCACAATACTTGCTTTTTTTCAAGGAAGCGGCCAGCCAGTTGATATCGAAGGCAGAGAAGGATCCTATACAGCTTTACAATGCCAATCTCAAATTAAGCAGTATGGTGGATGAGATGAGCATCATGACTTTTGAAGCGTATATGAAAAGCAGGGAAGATATCATCAACAGGCAGACAGATGAAATAAGTGAAATATCGACTCCAGTCATACAAGTATGGGAGGGAGTGGTGGCTTTGCCGATCATCGGAACGTTGGACAGCTCCAGGACCCAGGTCGTGATGGAAAACCTGTTGCAGCAAATTGTAGACACAGGAAGTTCTATTGCCATACTTGATATCTCGGGGGTTCCGGCGGTAGATTCGTTGGTTGCTCAGCATCTGATCAAGACGGTAAGCGCTACCCGACTGATGGGCGCGGAATGCATCATCAGTGGCATTCGTCCAGAGATTGCACAAACCGTTGTACATTTGGGAATCGACCTTAATGGCATAATCACTAAAGCATCATTGGCAAGTGCCCTTCAGACAGCCTTTGCAATGCTCCAACTGACGGTGGTTAAAAAGAAATTAATAGGTAACCAGTAAATAGGATGGATAGGATACCTATACTCAAGATGGGCGATTTTCTATTGGTGACCATACAGGTTGATCTGTATGATCAGCTTGCAGAAAATCTGGAATCAGATCTGATCCATACGATCAAGAAACACAGCTCGAAAGGTGTGCTGATTGACATTTCTGCCGTATCGATCATCGATTCATTTATGGGTCGAATTTTAGGAAATATTGCAATAATGTCAAAAATCATGGACGCCCAGACCGTCGTGGTAGGCATGCAGCCCGCTGTTGCCATCACCTTGGTTGAACTCGGCCTTCCCCTGAATGGTGTCATCAGTGCTCTTAACGTAGAGCGTGGGATGGACCTGCTCCGTGCAAAAATGTATAATGGCGGAACGGAGGAGCAAGTAGATGATTACGATAACGAATAAAGAGGAAATAGCTGTTGTTCGTGAACAGGACGTGGTACCATTGCGTAACCGCGTGCGCGATTATGGCGTACAGCTTGGCATGAGCATATTGAATCAGACCAAATTGATTACGGCATGCAGCGAGCTAGTCCGTAACCTGCTTAAATATGGCGGTGGCGGAATTGTGATTCTGGAATCAGTGAACAACGGCAGGGATAATGGCGTGCGCCTGACCTTTATAGATAAGGGGCCAGGAATTGCCGATCTCAGCCTTGCCATGAAGGACGGTTACAGCACAGGACGGAGCCTTGGTCTTGGCCTGCCGGGAACCAAGCGCCTTGTGAATGAATTTGATCTGCAATCTGAACTGGGAGTGGGTACAACAGTGACTATAACAAAATGGAAGAATGGATAAGACATTTACTTCCTACCGTATTGAAGACCGAAGCCTGGTTGCTTTTATAAAACGGGAAATCCATAATTTGGCCCTACAGTGCGGTTTTACAGCGCACAGGGCCGGAGAAACCGACATAATCATAGCAGAGCTGGCTTCAAACCTTATTAAGTTTGCCGGAAGCGGGGAGCTGCTTTACAGGGCGGTCCCTCATCAAGGGAAATGGAAAATAGAACTCTATGTGCTGGACAAAGGAATTGGAATCGACAACATTGCAAAGATTATGCATGACGGCTATTCCTCCAGTAACACATTGGGTCAGGGATTGGGAGCCATCAGGCGGCTCAGTAATACGTTCCAGATCTACTCGATGAAAGGGTGGGGTACCGTTCAATATGTAGAAATTTGTGAAAGCGTGACCAGCGAACCACCAGTAGTTACCCAGCTTCTTCCACATGCGGTCATTGCAACCAATTGCCCTGGAGAAAAGGTCTGTGGCGATGGGTATCATATAAAATACTTGCCGGGCGGACTTCAGATTTTTGTAGGGGATGGCCTGGGACATGGACCGAATGCGTTCGAAGCGGTACAAAACGCAATAAGCGTCTTCAAGGGTTCGATGGAAAAAGACCCAACGGCCATCATCAGGGAAATACACGAAAGGGTGAAGAAGACCCGCGGTCTGGTGGCCACGGTGGCTTCGGTAGATTATGCATCCGGAATTTGGACCATCTGCGGGGTGGGCAACATCAGCACAAGACTTTACATGGGTATGGAAAATAAGACCTATACGCCTTACAACGGCATCATCGGCCACAACATACCCCGCACGCTCAACAATACGACAGTCCCCTACAGCAGGCACCAAATCCTCATCATGCACAGTGACGGGCTCCGCACACGATGGAACTTAAATGACCTCAAATCCATCATCAAGCAGGACTCGGCTCTGGTAGCGGCGGCACTTTATAAGGATAATTGGAGGGGAAATGATGACGCTACGATAATGGTGGCCAAATTAAATCAATAATATGAGGGAAATAGTCAAGATAAATCTGGATAATGAGATGGATCTCATATTGGCGCATAAGCGGTCAATGAAGATTGCGGAGATGTGCGGGCTGCCCTCCTCTGCACAGACGCGTTTTTCAACTGCCGTTTCTGAAATTGCAAGATGCTGTATCGCGAACGGGAAGGACAGTGTGCTGGTCTTGGGGATAACGACTATCCGGCCAACCCATAAAGAAATCACAGCGGTGCTGACCGATGCAATTGATCTGAAGCAATGCAGTCCCGAAGCGTATCGGTATGCATCAAAAATTTCAGGAACAATTTCCTATGATTATTCCAATAATCAGTCTACCACACAGCTCACCCAATCAATCTTGCAGCCGGGCCTGCTGTCGGAGCAAAAGATGAAAGGGCTGGTCGACTACTTCAAATTTGAACCGCCGCTATCGCCTTATGATGAGATCCGTAAGAAGAATATCGAGTTGATTGCGCTTTCGGAGAAGTTGGGTGAAAGTGAAAACCGCTACCGCCAGCTTTCGAATACGCTGCCGGTATTGATTTGCGTGGTGGATGACCGCAATAAGGTATTGCTGACCAATGATTGGTTGAAAAACTATGTGGGTCTTCCATTGCTTGCATTTGATCGGAGTGTACTGTCAGGTTTCATTGCTCCTGAAGATCTGGATCGTCTGCTCACCGGTTGGGATATGGCAAAAAAATCCGCATCCAGCTATCATGGTGAGCTCCGCATCAAGCATAAGGCCGACTATGTGTGGCACATTGTATCGATCGTACCCAATAAGCTGGAAGACGGCAGCTTTTCAAATTGGCTGGTATCATTTTTTGACATCAATGCGCAAAAGATAGTGGAGGCCACCCTGAAGGACAATTCCGAACTTAAAAGGATACAGCGCGAATTGGAAGGCAGTAATGCAAAGCTTTCTTTTAAAAATAAGGAATTGGAACAGTTTGCGTATGTGGCAAGTCATGATCTGCAAGAACCATTGCGGAAGATAATGATCATGCTTTCGCGTGCGGGCGAACACCTGAGCGAAGAGGAGAGGGAGCGCTATTATTTTGGACGGATCTCCGCGTCTGCACAGCGATTGTCAGCCCTCATTGCAGATTTGTTAAATTACTCCCGTGCAGATTACAATGCACTGCTGCGCAAAGAAATTGACTTGAATGATGTTCTTATGCAAGCCCAGTCGGATCTCAGTTTTATAATTGAAGAGAAAGGGGCGGTTGTACTTTCCGATGAGCTTCCAAAATTAAACGGACTTGAAACGCAGTTGCAGCAACTGTTTTATAATCTAATTAGCAACGCACTAAAATTCAATGCCAATACGCCTGTAATTACAATCACCGCCAAAACGGTATCCGACAGGCAAAGTCCCGCCATGGTCAATCGCGCAGGTGACTTCCACCTGATAGAAGTGACCGACAATGGTATCGGCATGGATGCGGATTATTCCGGTCGTATCTTTGAGATGTTCCAACGCCTGCACGCACGTGAGCATTTTGAAGGAAATGGTATTGGATTGGCACTTTGCAAAAGGATCATCGAAAACCATAATGGTTTCATTGACTTTACGAGTGTTCCTGGCGAAGGTACCACCTTTAAGATCTATCTTCCGGTTTCTTAAGCAGGATACGTCCTAGTTGCTATCGATGATGAAATTATCCTTATCCTTGTTCCAGGTAGTCCAATCAATCTCGAGTACTTTCTGTAGTACCCTCTTTAGGACTCCATAATCGTTAGGCTTGCTGATGTAGGCATCCGCACCTAGGTTAAAAGTATCAATCTGGTCTTTAGGGGATGTGGAGGTCGAATAGATAGCGATTACTGGAATTTTTTTGAAGACATCAATATTGCGAATTTCAGTTAAGGCTGCAATACCGTTCATTACAGGCATATTGAGGTCAAGGAACACCAGGTCGGGTAGATCATCTTTGCTGTCTAGAAGGCCCTTCAATAATTCCATTCCATTCATATATACAGACAGCTCTACTTCAGAAGTAATGGTTTCAAGTACTTCCTGAAAGAATTCGCGGTCCTCCGCATCATCATCCGCTATCGCAATCTTAAATTTTCGCTTGTGTTCCGGCATCATATTATAAAATTTCGTCAAATATAGAAAAAATGCTGGCGTGGAACTTAAAAGTATCTTGTTTTCTTGTGGGAATGGACGAAGTATGATGATTTCAAATGCACTGATGGAGTCCTATTGGCTTAAATAGTCACAATTTCGGCAATGCGAATTTGCAGATTTCAATTGCTTGATATGTTGCGCTTGTTGCTTCCAATTTTTTTTTTTTTGGAAACAGCTTGCTGTATCCTTCCGCTGAAAGGTAGAGCGTTTCTTTCCGTGGCCTCATTTGCAATCGTAATAAGCTAAATGATTCTTTTTGGAATGCGTTAAAAAAGCATATTCAGTTCCCTAAAGTGATGGGAAAAATAGTTGAGAAATAATTTTAAGGGAACTACTGGAATACGGATTTGCCTAGATCCAGTTTACATTTCCGACCTTCATTTTTTCCAATATGACTTCAGGGAGGTCGGTAATTTGGACCAGCGTAGTGGGCTTTTCCAGGAAGTGAACCCTGCCTTTCAGTCGCTCTTCTTCGGTACGGTTTATCACACCGGAAATAATGAAGATGGCCATGTTTGAAAAGGTTGAGTCGTCCAGGAGTATATTTGCTACTTCCGACCCTGTCATGATTGGCATGTGCATGTCGACCAATAATACATCCGGCACATTACCGGAATGTTCAATTGTATCCAGAACCGACTTTCCAGAAGTGAGGCATCCGATGATCTCAAATCCCTTGTGGTTTTTGAACAGGAAATTTAGATACTGTAGGTCATCGGTATCGTCGTCTGCGATGATGATCTTTAAGGGTTTGCTTGTTTTCATTTTAGGATGTTACGGTCAGTAAATTTCCAAAATGTGTTCTATAAACTCCTTATACAATTGCAATTTGAACTTACGCAATTTCTATCTGTGGTGCGCAACGTCAATTGCATTTTCTTGAATCAGCAAAAAGGCTGTTATCATGAGGATCTTCGTTTTGCGGATCTATTCGAGCGGTGGCAGTGTCCTAAAATTTTACTAAAGTCAAGCCTCGGAGCTATAATTATTAGTAATTTAAACTGTTGTACCAACTGGGTAGGTCTAAATTATAGACACCCTATAAATAAAAAGAATTGCTAACTTAAAGAATTTATCCGTGAAAATTAGTGAAAACGAAGAAAAGCGCCTGCAGGGCAAGACCATTGTCATTACCGGAGCAAGCAGCGGCGTAGGACTTGCGGCTGCTGAGGCATTCGCCCAAGAGGGAGCGAACGTAGTGATAGTTGCCAGGGGAGAGGCAGGTATAAGGGAAGCGGTATCGCGTTGCCAGGCGTTCAATGTTACGGCCGTTGGAATACGGGCGGACATGTCGGTAGCCGAAGATGTGCAAAGGGTGGCTGGGGAAGCCCAGAGGATCAATGGCAGGATTGACGTTTGGGTCAACAATGCGGGCGTAATGGCCAGCGGGAAATTCGAAGAGATTCCAATGGAGATCCACGAGCAGGTCATAAGGACCAATCTCTTCGGGTACATGCACGGCGCATACAATGCGCTCAGGATTTTCAAGGCGCAGGATAAAGGCATCCTGATCAACAATGTATCCATTGGCGGCTTCATGCCGGCGCCTTACAGCGCGGTATATTCCGCTACGAAATATGGCATAAGGGGGATGATGGAATGCCTGCAGGGGGAAATTTCAAATAGGAGGGATATACACATTTGCAATCTTTATCCGCAGTTGCAGAACTCTACCGGCAACCTTCACTCGGCCAAGTATTCGGGCTTTTCGATGTCAATTCCGCCCATCGCATCCGACCCACGGGATACCGCGGCAAAGATGGTTGAGCTGGCTTTGCAGCCACAAAAGGACCTGTTTCCCGATTACAGGGCGGCCACCCTTGCCAATATCTACAGGCTGTTTCCGAAACCCATCATCAATACGGCATCCGCTGCCGTAAGGATAAAAATGAAAGCCAATTTGGATAAGGATGGCAATCCTGGAAATGTTCTGGATAACTCAAAAGGACTAATGCGTGTCTATGGAAATGAGAAGATGCCCGCACGGAACAGGAATATAGGAATCGCAGTATTGGCAGGATTGGGGATTGGATTGGTGCTTACGGCGGTGGGGAAATTATCACGCAGCAGTGATTAAACACCAGCCTTAATCGGGAATTTTTTAGTTAAAGAAAATATCTCTTTGACGGATAATTATTGTAATTTCAATGTCAACTGTTTATTTAATAATGTTAACATTAATGAAGCTATCTGGAGGAAGCTAAAATTATTAGACAAAAAAAAATCCTTAAACCTTTATAATAAAGAGTTTAAGGATTTAAATTTGTGACCTCGACTGGATTCAAACACACCCGTTATGACTGGTTAAAATATATACTTGTGTCACTATTGTGACAAATTCTCTTTAAGTGATTTTAATTTCGCCTCTAGATCTTCTATGATTTGGAGGCTTTCTTTTTTATGCTCATTTCTCATATCAGAAACTACCTGTAGATCTTCTTCGTCTTTCAGTAGGGCGTTCAAATCCATATCCGGAAAGTGTTTTAGTAAACGCTTAATATAATTGTCTTTCCAATTATCCGAATTATTATAATTTGAGATCATGACTTCGCTATAGCCGTCCATTATCTTGCTTACATCCCTGTTATTTAAGCCTTTGGCTTCAAAAAAGGCCTTTATTTTAGCCGAAAATCCCATAATTATTATTTATAATGAGTATAAATTAAAGTAAACACTTAAACTTTATGATTAAAAGTTTAATCAGGTACTTAAACTTTTATTAAGTTTGACACAGAAATAAGAAACTATGACAAATATAACAGAAAAAAAGAACAAGAGCGATATGCGTTTACATATCGTCAAAGCTTTCGAGATTATCGAAGAGCATCTTCCTGAAAGTTACGTGGCTTTGGTGAAGGAAAAACTAACGGCTTCTGGCGACAAATTTTCCGCTAACGTAATTCGAAACGTCCGAATTAAAAAGCCGGAGGAAATCAGATCTAATCATTTTGCAATTGTAAACGCTATGGTCGAGGTAGCCAAACATAATAAACTGCAAAAAGAAAAGCTGATAGAAAACTTATCTGAGTAAATCACTTAAACAATTACGCAAATGAACATTAGAATTTATCCTGGAATGAATTGTCACGGATTGGAATTTTTTCTCCTGGACAATGAATTCAAAATAATCCAGAATGGGTCCGTCAAAAATTTCAACGAGATCCCATACCAAGTCAGCCAGCTGTTAGAAGAGCACATTGCGAATCATTCCGAAATTGAAAATGCCCTGACTGAAATGCATCCCAACTCAAGAATTAAAAGAATTGAGCAGTTTGCCAAATGTAGATTCGGTGGTTTGGACTTTCAGCCAGATATTAAAGACAATGTATTGCAGGATGGTGAATATTGGCCATGTCCTAATCACGGTTTCTGCAAACACGAAGGAATACTTTGCAAGTTGCCCATAATCAATGGTCAAAGATTAAACATGAACGAGGTGAAGCTCATTCAGCTATCTGCAACGAACAAGACAAACGAAGTTATTGCTGAAGAAATGAATCTTGCCCTGGGCACTTTCCATCAGCTTAAAAAATATTTACACGAAAAGGTTGCCGTCCAGACTAAGCAGGAGCTTACCAAGATTGGAATCCGTTTCTCCCTCATTTGGTCGAAAGACTAGATATACGTTCTTACCCTTTTTTATGTGTGCTTACACATGCTTCACAAACCACCCAGCCGTGGGTGGTTTTTAACCAATACTTTAAACATTATGAATTTTACAAAAAACGAAGGCAATTTGGCCTCAGCAACCTTACAGACCGTTTTCAAACAAAATCCAATAGTAAAAAACGGAATGAGCGGTAACGTGTTATCAGTCTCAGCTGTAGTCAATAGAGAAATTACTCGAGACGATATTTATCAATTAGAGCTAACAGGACTCAATTACACTATGAAGCGTTCCGGAAATGGTGTGAATGTCAAGTTTCAAAATAAAGTAAATGAATAGGCGAAGAGCCACCAATACGAAAATTAGAAATTTAATTTTTAGGATAGCATTGGTCTTCAGCAATAAAAACATTCTCAAAAAACATTGGTAATACATTCAAAATTATGGATCCACTACAATCAAAAATCAATGCAGCTGAAGCCCGAATTCAGCAGTTGAAAGATTCAGAACTTTTTACTGAAGCCGATAGGCAGAAACTGCTACCAAAGGCAGAACTGGAACTGGAGCAGTTACTTCTGCAGAAAGCAGATATCGAGGTAAATAATCCCGAAAAGATTATCTCAAAATTTGAAGCTGCAATTGCTGGAGCAATTCGGTCAACATTCCCTGAAGACAGAAAAGATAAAATGTAACCAAAACCAAAAACACTCAAAACATAAATGAGTTACGTAAAAGACACTGATATATTTGATGCCACAAATGGAGGCTTAGACATTATCTTAGATTATTACCCGAATGCTCGAAATGTCTTAGAAAAGTCGGCAAAACAATTTAAAATTCGAGAAAGCGAAAAGACCGCTTCAGCATCTATCAAACAATTAAAGGATGGTATTTGGGTAGTGACTGATTTTGGAGGTGATCAGGTTTCCAGAAACGGCATCCAAGTTTGTATGCTTGAAGAAGGATTAGATTATGGAAAAGCTTGCACTTTTCTAGGTGCAAAATATAAAATTAAGGGTGCAAAATTTCAGGTTCATATGCCTATCATTGAGAAACGGCCTCTTGAAAACGATGAAGAAAAAGGAAAATACAAATTTGAATATTTCAAAGTTTTCACCCATGATCAATTAAAAATGCTTGGCCCAAGAATCAACGAAGTTCATTGTACGGAATACAAATTAAAAAACTGTAAAAGCTTTACATTTTTCAAAGAAAATGAAGCAGTAACTACTATTGCTACCGAAGACTATCCAATATTCGTGTTTGATTTCGGAGACTGGCAAAAGATTTATCAGCCAATGTCTTATGAAAAACAATATAGATTCCGTTATGCCGGAGACAAACCAAAGCATCACGTTTGGGGATTGGATATTATCCAAAAGGAATTTAAGAAAATTAAGAAGAAACAGGAAGAAGATGGATATGATGATTACGAAGAAGATGATGAAGAAGATGGGAAAAAAAGTAAGAGGAAAAAAACTGATCCAAGGCTGGAAAGAGTATTTATGGTTTCCGGCGGTAGTGATGGCTTGAATTTAAGGTCATTTGGATATTATGGAGTCTGGTTCAATTCTGAAAGTGAGCATTTGACTTGGGACGATTACAAGGAATTAAAGAAATGTGCGAAAGAAATCATCTACATCGCCGATCTAGATTCAACTGGAGTAAAACAAGCCCTTAGTGTAGGCCTAAAATACCTTGATATAAAAATGCTTTGGCTTCCAGAAAAGCTGAAAGAGTACAGGGACAAAAGAGGAAATCCCAGAAAGGATTTTAAAGATTATGTGGAGGTTTTCAATAAAGAAGACAATATGTCTTTTATCAACGGCTTCAAAAAACTTGTCGCCAATGCATTGCCTCTTCAATTCTGGACCGAATATACAAATGCACAAGGGAAATTAAATTACAACCTCTCAAATACCAGGTTATATCATTTTTTGTCGATGCTAGGTTTTGGACGTTATGAAAGTGAAACAGAAAAGGAAGGGTATATTTTCATTAAAAAGGAAGGTTCAATTATAAGAATCTTGGAGCCATATCAAATCGAAAACTTTGTTCATTCATTTCTTGAGGAACGAGGAATGAGTCCGGATTTAAGAGATTACATATACAAATCGCCACAATTAGGTGAAAGAAGTTTATCAAAGCTTCCAAGTGTTAAAATAGATTTTCAGTCTGCAGATAGAAATTCCCAATATTTATTTTTTACAAAAAAAGTTTGGAAAATAACTGGCAATGAAATCATCGAGTACAAGCAAGGTGACGTTGAAAAATATGTGTGGGAAGATAAGATTATCGATTTTGATATTAAAAAAGAGGAACCTCATTTTACAATATCTAAAGATAGCGATGGCGATTTTGATATAGAAATTCATAGAAAAGACAATATGTTTTTCAACTATCTGATTAACACCTCGAGAGTACATTGGAAAAAAGAACTTGAAGATCATTTTGAAGGTCGACCTCCGAAGGAAGAGGAAGAATATTTCAAAGCAAATAAATTCAAAATTGATGGTGAGAATTTATCTGCAGATGAAATTTTGGAGCAGAAACTTCACTTAATAAATAAGATGTTTTCAATTGGCTATGCACTCCATAAGTATAAGAATTACAATAAGCCTTGGGCCATTTTTGCAATGGACAATAAAGTTTCTGATTTAGGAGAAAGCCATGGTGGTTCTGGTAAGTCTCTTGGTTATGGGTTCTTAAACAAAATACTGAAAAGAAGGGTATACCTAAAGGGTCGTGACCCAAAGCTTACAACAAACGACTTCATCTATCATGAGGTATCTGAGGATACTGATTATATCCTGATTGATGATGCCACACAGCATTTAAATTTTGATTTCTTCTTTTCTGAAATAACAGGTTCACTGAAAGTAAATCCTAAAAATGGGTCGCCTTTTGAAATTCCTTTCGAAAAGTCGCCAAAGTTTATTTTCACCTCAAACTTTGCTTTAAGAAATGTCGATCCATCGACAGCTCGACGGCTTCTGATAACAGTGTTTTCAGATTACTATCACGGTTTGAATGAGGAAGAATATAAGCAAGTCAGAAAAGTTTCAGACGATTTCGATGGACAAAATCTTTTCACTGATTTCGGATGGGACCAGTACAATCATTATTACAATTTCTGTGCTCAATGTCTGCAGTTCTACTTGTCAACCGAAGAAAAGATAAATCCTCCAATGGATAATGTTACTAAAAGGACATTGCAGGCTGAAATGGGTGAAGCTTTTATTGGATGGGCGGATGCTTTCTTCCTGCAGAGAGATGTTTTTGGAGAATATCTGTACCTGGACAAGGATTTTTCAAAAGAAGATGCCTTCGATCTGTTCCAAAAAGATGCCAAGGTTACAAAATGGACCACCACAAAGTTCAAAAAATGTATAAAAGCTTATTGTAAATGGAACGGTTGGGTCATGAATCCCAAGGATATGCTCAATTCGGCTAACAGGATCATAAAGACAATAAATAATAAAAGCCAGGAAGTAATTTATATCGATACCCAAAAGTCACAACAGACAGGATTGGTTGAGAAAATTATCCAAGAAGAAGTAAAAGAAGACGATGGTTTAACAGTATTTGACAGGGACTAATGTATACAAATAAAGAAAGATTAAAAATATTCTCCGAAGTAAAAACGCTTGAGGAGCTGTATCAGATAGCGAGCATTTTCGCCTGGCTCATTGATTACAAATTCATACAGCGTTCAAAAATACTTTATGTAGCAAGTCATCTTGCATTCCGGAGAGTGATCTAAAAATCTCAATTATGGAAAAATTAATTAAAGTTAAAGCAACGTTGGTTAGAGCCTCAAAGAATGATGTTTTTACTCAGGATGAAATTCCAAGGGAAAACAAAATCTTATTCATTAGAGATATGCTCACTGGAAAATTCACAAGCACTCATGTGATAAATTCTACGAGCATGTATGCAACTTATTATCTAGCTGTAGCCCTTTATGAAAAGTTCTTATATCGGTTATCAGAGACCCATGACGAAGGGGGCTTTACTTTTGAATTAATTCTCCGCCCTGCAGATGATTACGACCTTTTTTGGAATCCCAGAATGCTGAAGGATGATGTGGTCTACTATTCAAAAAACACGCCAGATACTATAACAGGCCCTTTGATTTTAAGTAGTAGTTCAGATATGGAAGCAATAAACAAAGGATTGGCCGATGGAATACTATACGTGCCGAATAGGCAGCAGACTTTCGAAATATATAAAATATTAAAATCAGCATGAGTTTAAGAAAACAACCTTGGATGAAAAAGGGAACCCGGGTTCTGGCATTGCTTCAGGAAGGTACCATAACCGGAACTCGTGATTATGTTTTAGCCGGACAAAGATTTGTTTATCTGATCCTGGTGCAAATTAAAGGAACTGATAAACCAGAAAAATACCATCCACAGGATGTGGAACAATTATAAATCACTTAAAAACACGAAAATGAAAACCATCATTGAAGGAGAAAAATATAGATTCAATATTGAAATCGACCTTTCAGAGCAGCAACTAAAATTTTTGTGTGAATATGCAGGAGATGATAATTATGAGCATCTCTTTGCTTACAAAAATCTCACGGCCAATGGAACAGATAAACCAGTAACTATTCATCCTTCATTCGCGATGGGATTGGGTGCCGATATTAATTCTATTCTGTCACTTGGATTTGAAGCTTTGTCATTAATGGACTCTGAAATTAAAACTAAATTTTCAGAATCAGATTTGAAATACCATCCTTTTATGTGCAAGCGTAATGAGATAATTTCTATTGAATCAAATCTAATTGATTGTGAAGTCTTGAGTTCAATAAAACCAATTACTCAAGCTCTTGATGAAGATGGCAATTTGATTGATTTGAAATCTTAAAAAATACAACTGAAGTAAGAAGATAAATTTAAATTTTTAGTCTCTTAAATAAATACGCATATGAATCACTCACATTATCTCTTCGCGGTCGAGCACACTTATTCAACCAAGAACCGACTCCAGAAAGCGGTCCTGGAATATTTCAAAAAGATGGATCGGATTATTTTTCCGGCTTCTGAAATTGAAAAATTTAAAAATAAAATCATTGAGGATATCAATGAGCTTAATTCCCAATTCAAGGCATGTAAAGCAATTTACATAACATTCTCAAAAATCAGTCAGAATCAGGATGTTGCAGTCTATGGTTTTGATGCAGCTTCTCTTAAGTTTAGAGCTGGTGTAGAAGTTGTTTTTGGATTGGAGTATAAATCACTAACTAATAATTAAATGGAAAAATCATATCACGTTGCAAAAGCGGCAAAAAGTCAAGGTTTTAATTTCGTATTCAACTTCGAAAAAGTTTCAGAAGAAATATTCACGGAACTTCTTGAAGCTAAATTAAAAGAGGTTGTCGGTCCGGATAGAATGGACCAATTTGAGGAATTCAAAATTAAAGTTTACGAAGGTTTGGAAAGCAAGCCTGTAATGCTTGGCAATAGAAATTTCGAAATCAGGCTTAAAGCATCAAAGAAAAAAAATTAATAATCACTTAAATAAATACGCATTATGAACGCAATTGAACAATTAACACAATTACAAAAAGAATTAGGATACAAGGAGAATACAGAAATTTCTCCAGTCGCATTACTAGGACTTTTCGGTGAAGCTGGAGAAGTGCTTAATGAGACCTTCATCCATACAAGGGAGGAATTTGTTCCAATTCAACAGAATCTTTTCGGTATCGCGATCAATTCAGCGGAGATGATTGATGATCTGAAAAAGAAACTGCGTAAAAATCCTGAAAAAGATTATCAAGTTTACGTAAACGATGAAAGTTTTGAAAAATTCGATTTAGAGGTTGCAGATGTTTTGTACTACCTAAACATCATTGCTTTGAACCGTGGTAAGAACCTGGACCATTACGCTAGTCTTTCTCATGATAAAGTTCGTTCAAAGATGGACGGCAAACCATCTGTGGAGCTTCAGGTAAAACCGGTAATTAAAAATGCTGAACTCTTAACCAATGCTGTTATTGAGCATAAATCACAGCTTGTTGGTGTGATGAACGAAATAATAATGCGGGATTCTGGCATATTAGATTTCATTCGGGCAAAAGATGGTTTTAATACGTTTGATGTATCAATTTCAGTCAATAGAGGTTTCCTTGAGCAATTGGTAAACAATGTTGAAGAATACATGGAAGTATCAAGGACTATTTATAATTGTGATGCGGATCCAGATGTTTTTGATTTTAGTTTAATTGTAGATCTTTTTTCCAAAATTCATGGAGAAGAAGTTGCTTACGATGGTGAAGATTATTTCTACATAAAAAGGTACTAGCTATGAGCTTTAAATTCATCCCAATGATTTGCGCTACTTCGGTAGTGCAATCATTACTCGAAAATAGAAAGTCTCAAACCCGTCGTCTGCAGGGATTAGAAAATATTGATCCAAGAGCTAACGAAATTGTTAAGGACAATCAATTTCCTTTCGAAGGAAAATGGATTTCCCGATCAAGATTGGAAACTGTAGAGGAACGCTATGAAATTTTCGATGTAATTAAATGCCCCTACGGAGAAGTAGGAGATGTGCTCTGGGTAAGAGAAACTTTCTACGAAGAAGGTTTCGAAGGAAATTATGTGTACAAAGCGCCAAATGGAACTTTGCTTACTGACTATGACAGATGGAAACCTTCTATCCACATGCCAAAAGAAGCTGCACGTCTCTTCTATAAAATAACAAGCATTCATGTAGAAAGATTACAAAACATTACTGAAGAAGACGCAATAGCCGAAGGAGTTGTAAAGCATTCTGATTATGGATCTACAGGATATGTTAATTACCTAAGTCCACATGAGGCGGTTACTGATATTGATGCCGTTTGGAGTTTTGGGACACTTTGGGAATCAATTTACGGACGTGGATCCTGGCTAAAAAATCCTTGGGTGTGGGTAATCAAGTTTGAAAAAATAGAGCAACCAGAAAACTTCTTATCATGAAAAACAAAGTGTGTGTTTACGAGTGCAGGTTGGAGCATAAAATGAATCTGCGTGTTGCCAGGATCTTGTGGTTCTGCATTGGGTTGGTTTCCGGAGGCGGTATTATTTTCTTTCTTTTTAATCATTTTAAATAAAAAATTATGGAATTCAATTTTGCATACAATAAGCCGAATAGCTTTTTTAAAGAAAAGAAAGCAATAACATTAAGAGAATTGGTAAATGGAGCAGATGAAAAAATATGTTCCGGTAGCGAGGTAACAATTATATGTAAATCTCGAGAACTCAAAGTTTACTTCGATGTAGTAAGTAAAGATAGAATACATGTATATCGTGTATCTCACGAAGACCTAGAATTGGTGAAATAAAAAAGAGATCCTATGCCAGAACTAAACAAATACTTCAAATTAGAAATTACTCCAGAGCAATTTCTAAATGCATGCTCAAGTAATGAGCTTCAGGAAACCGATCTGTTATTGAACAGGTCGGAGTTCCAGATAAAGATGGGCCGGAATTATCGGAATTCCGATAATTCCGATGGACCTCGACCTGTTTTAATTCCGCATGATCGTCCAAATTCAATCCTGAATCAAATGTCGATCGTATTTCCCCAAAACAAAGTTGAAGCTTCAAACATTATAGCGAAAATTGTAGAGTTGGTTAATCTTTCACCTTCAGATATTATTACGCTAATGCCTGAATTTCAAAAATTGGAACGTTTGAGAATAAAAAGTTTGGTTTCGTCTCCCCAAATAATTCCAGAAATTTCCGATAATTTCAATAATTCTGATTGATATGCCAGTATTAGGTAAACATGCGAAAATCATATTTACACCTGAAGAAGAAAAATTCATTCGTGCAAATTATGATAAAATGACAAATAGAGAGATTGCATCTCACTTTGGTATTCATCTTAATGTAACCAGGCAGTTGCTTTATTCTATGGGATTAAAAAGAATGGAGCTCGCGTATTGGACAGTTGAACAAGTAAATTTTCTGAAGGATAATTTTCAACAAATTGGTGATGTAGAGCTAGCAGAGATTTTTGAAAGCAAGTGGCCAAAAAATAAAAAATGGACATTAAAGCATATTGAGAAAAAAAGGAAATATCTTAAGTTGAAACGATCTGTAAATGAAATCCAATTAATATTTCAGCGCAATCTTGAAAACGGTCGATTTAAAGATTGTCCCGTCAAAAGGTGGGAGGCTGTGGGAAGTAATCCAATTGGAACAATAGTTTTTTGGAGACAATCAAAAAAGTACCCAGATAATAAGGTACCATATATTAAAACAGTAATTGGTTATCTTCCTTATTATCGGTGGCTTTGGGAACAGGAATTTGGTGTTTTATCTTCGAATGAATATGTAGTGGTAAAAATCGGCACAGAGTATAAAAATCTTTATTTACTCCAGGACCTAGAGATTATTGATAGATTGGAACACCAAAGAAGAAATCTTGAAAGAAGAATGCAATACCCTGATGATATAAGAAAAGCAACCAGGTTAATTAATAAAATAAAAAAACAAATAGAAAATGGAAACAAATCTGAATTCACTAAATGATAAACTTTTTGATACCTTAGATCGTCTATCAAAAGGAGATATCAAGCGCGAAGACGCTAAAGCTATAAATGAAATAGCAGGAACAATAATTAATAATGCCAAGGTTCAACTCGATGCTTTTAAAGCTACTCGTGGTTTCGGAGCTCAAGCAAAAATGTTTGGTGTATTACATCAGGGAAATACTCCGGAACTTCCTGAAGATGCTTATCAAAGAAAAGTAGAGTTTTCTATTTACAAAGGCTTTACGAACGTAGGAGATTGTATGGCTAATCTTGGTAAATTAGTTTTTGAAAAAGAATTTCGAGATTGGGAAAAATCATTAAAAGAATAGAAAAAGCCGACACTAGTCGGCTTTTTTTATAACCAAATCCCAAGAAATTTCATAACCCTGAAGCTTTAATTTTTTATTTGAAAAGTTGACGATATCCATCTGCCAATCCAAGCCTTCTTCTTCTGAAATTTCATCGCCAAAACCAAACCCGTGATAAAATTTCATCCCTTCAGTAATCAATGACAAATAGTTTTTTAAAGCTATCGGTTCCAATGATGCTAAAGAGTCGGTTCCTGCAAGCTTGTTGGCGTAATCAAAAAGCGTATCGATTGCTTTTTCTCCAGTAAAAGCTTCATTCATATTCTGCAGTATATAATACTGCACATTATCGATAATCTCAAACAAGTCCAGCTCATCGGTTTTTGGAGAAAAAAACTGCTGATATAAATAAAGTATCAAACTGTCTAACAATAATATTTTATCGTTAGTCTTTGTATCCAATTCTTTAATGTTGAATTTGGTTTTCAAATCCTCTAGGATTCGTATTTGTAATTGTGTCAAATCAGCCATAATTTATAGTTCTATTAGTTCATTCCAATTTCCTGCAAAGTTTCTTGAAACATTATGTTGTCTCATTTTCATAATTCTTGTTATGTCCTGGCCTCCAAATGCGATTTTATGTCGGCCGTATTTTTTATTCAATAGGTCAATGGCCTTCATCGCGTCCTGGTCTTTTGGTTTTTCACTTCCAAAAAAACTTAATTGATAGCTGCTTTCCGGTGTAATTCCGGAAACGATTATTCCCGCCTTTTTATAATCGAATCCTTCCCTGAAGATAGAGCTCAACCCTTTGAGCGCCGCTCGTGTAATTTCAAAAGTTGAATTGGTTGGATAATCGGTTGCAAAATAAACACCAGGATTATAGGAGGGGAGGTCTGGCCGGAACCTGTTGGTGTTTAGAAAAACATAAATCATCGAACAATGTGTTTTCTGGCCACGAAGCTTCTCGGCCACGTTTGCAGAAAAGGTACAGATTCTTTCCTCCAGGTATTTTTTGTCTTGAATGTTTCTTTCGAAAGACCTTGTACAGGCTATGTTCTGCTTGTCCTGAATGTCTTCAAAAAAAAGCGTCGAAATTCCCTGCAGGTCAAGTTGCAATCTATAGCCAACTATCGTCATGTTTTTCTTAACCCAGTCGCCGGAGACTTTCGTAACAAAGTCATAAGCAGTAAAGATACCCTTGCTCTTTAGTTTATTGGCATAAGCCCTGCCGATTCCCCAGACGTCATCAATTTCAGTCCACTTCAAAGCTTTGATTCTTTTTTCCTCAGAATCTATGGCGTATACGCTTCCGGTCCGTTCCGGAAATTTTTTAGCAATCTTGTTGGCCACTTTAGCCAGGGATTTTGTTGGTGCTAAACCAATACTTGTTGGGATTCCAATCCACTTATAAATGTTGTGCCTGAGCTGTACGCAGATTTCGTATTGTTTACTGATTCCATGCATCATACCGAAGGCTTCGTCAATTGAATAGGGCTCAACATACGGAATTTGCATCCGGATGATATCGAGCATTCGATTGCTCATGTCTCCATACAATCCATAATTTGAAGAATATACCTTAACATCGTGTTGCTTTACAATATCTTTAATTTTAAAAAGGGGATCGCCCATTTTTATACCTATCGCTTTAGCTTCATTGCTTCTTGCAATAGCATTACCGTCGTTATTTGACAAAACAATGACCGGCTTTCCGACTAATCCAGGATTGCCCACTCTTTCACAACTTGCGAAAAAATTATTGCCGTCAATTAACGCGTACATAATTATACTTTTTTTATTATGAAAGTAACAATTCCCCATACCAGGAATCCTTCATTCTCCGGTGTTATCAATATGGGTTCAAATTCTTCATTCTCCGGCATAAGCCATACAAGGTTCCTTTTCTTTTCTACCTTGAGCCGTTTCACAGTAAATTCCCCATCAAGATAACATATTGCTATTTTTCCGTCTCCCGGTTCCAGGCTACGATCAATAACCATTATATCCCCAACGTTGAAACCAGCGCCTAACATCGATTTCCCTTTCACCCTTGCGTAAAAGGTGGCGGGGCGATTTTTTATAAGATATTCATTAATATCCAACAGTCTCTCGAGGTGGTCGGTGGCCGGGGAAGGAAATCCAGCCTGTATACCATCTTCAATCAATGGAAGCTCTGTTGGGTTGATTTCAGGTTGAAACAGTTCCAGTTCTTTAAATTGGCCGTCTTTGGCCACGCTTTTCTCTATCATAATTCTTTCTTTTAGCGAACCTGCAGGCAGGCCTCCCGCAAAGGTACATATTTTCTCCCTACCCCCTCATTTACTGAAAGTCACTTTAAAAGTGTAATTTTGTAATATACGCCGTAAGGTGGCGAAATTCTTAGGATATTTAATTACATTTTTACTTTAATATTGTAATAATAATTACAAAAAAAATGTAATTAAAAAGAAGCGTACAAAATTGAAAATTTTAAAAGTCCATCAATTACAAAATGACTGTAATAAAAAAAACCAGAATTTATAAGCCTTCACGATCTAATTTCGATTGAAATTACATTATTACATTTTTAAAGTACGTTTTTTGTGTTTTTTGAATTAACTTAGAGATAGTTTTCTTCCTAAAAAGACAATTATGTGCTACCATTTTCAACAACATAAAAATTCAAAACAGGTTCAGTTACGATTTAATGCAACATTAGAAGATCTTGATGATTTTTTGCCTGAATCATATAATGGATTCGCACATCCCCTTACTCCCATTATTATGAATGATAATCTAGGACTTATAAAAAAAGCTGAGTGGGGCTTGCTTCCTTCATTTGTGAAGGATGTAAATAGTTTCCGTAATAAAACTAATTTGTTGAATGCGAAGATTGAAACGGTAGAAAAATTGCCGTCATTTAGGAACTACGTCGATAATAGATGCCTAGTGATTGCTTCTAGTTTCTATGAATGGAAGTGGAATGATGCAAAAGGTAAATTGAAAATAAAACATCAAATATCTGCTACTGGAGACGAACTTTTTGCAATGGCGGGGTTGTACGCGGAATTTGAAGATAAAGTAACCTATACAATACTTACAACAGAAGCAAATGAGCTGATGGCAACTATTCATAATAGCAAAAAGCGTATGCCTGTAATACTCCAAAAGGAAGAAGAGGAATTGTGGCTTAAAGGCGAACCATTTGAAATATACCATAATAGGAAAGGAATTGAACTTTTAGCGAAACCTCTGGACGATTTACCTTTGCAACTATTTTGATTTTCCTTTTTTATTGAATAGATCCATCGTCTTTTTAGAAGTTTCGTCGTGAATTTTGATCTTAGATACAGGAACCTTATAATCTATTCCGGCCACACTCAAATAATTGAATGCAATATGGCGTCCAGCTTCATCCTCATATAAATAGTCAATCATATTTGATTCAGTGATCTTTTTTACGGCCTTTTCACGGATTACCTCCGGATCAACTGCAGATTCTTTGGTGAGGAGCATTTCAAATTCAATCAATAGATCCACATTTATTTTATTGTTCCATCCAGGAAAATTTCCTTTTCCCTCGGGATATTCAAAATAATCATCTGTTTGCTCCAAAAGTGTCATGTCCGCTTTTCCCGACATGATCATTTTTTTTACAGCGTCGATCTGTAATTCTTCATCCTTAAATTTGGGAAAATTCTTTTTTAAAATCTTAAATTGTACCTTATAGCCTTCCAAAGCAGTTTCCATGAGAGTATATTTTTGCTTAAAAATAAGCAAATTTAAAACTTCAGTATCCAATAGATAACTCTTCTTGTAATCAAATAATTAAAGTTATAGTATTAAATAAAACATTATTTGAAAAGTTATAGCATTTACTAAAACTTTTGCATAATTTCGTTGCAAACAAAATTGTAATGGGAATCCTCGATAAAGTCAAAACAAGATCCAACATCTGTTCTGTCGAAATTGCGTTTAGCGGTACTTCAATTCCGTCAGCAATCGAAGGGTGGCAACCGTTTTATAATTCCACATTTGAAGACACGGACTTCGAAAAAATCTATTCCACACTGTCAACCTTGGATTTTGCAGAAGAATCAGTAGAATCTGCCGCAGGTGACAGCTACAAGCAAAAGATAGTTTTTCGCTTTCCGGCAACAGATCAGTATCGGGCTGAAAGATTGGTATTGCTGAAAAAGACAAAATTCGTAAAGCTTAATCTAACTTCCGGATTAAGCATAGTTGTCGGGCGAAATGATTTCTTCCAAAATACGGCTCCTAAAATCACAATAAAAACCGACCATCATCTTTGTGAAGTTTCGATAGAATCTTCCAGTATAACACCATCGGGTTATGTTCCGTCAGCGAGCTTTGGCCTACCATCATTAATTCCAGTAGAACTATGAGCACTAATTTGATAAATTTTGAAGACAAGGTTAACAGTCCGGCTTTGTTGGCATACCTGCAACAATTCGGCCCCGAAACATTTGTAACTGCAGAAGAGCTGAATTCTTTTCGTGACGCAATTAATTATCTAGGTAAGTCAATTGATAACAATGGGTTTGTGGTAAAGAAAAATCACGGATTTACAGGTAACAATTATGTTATTGAACCTCTGTTCAAATGGATTATTGATCAAATACCTTATTCAAATGTGATGCAGGTGACATTGAATGTTCCTTTTGCCGCAACGGGTAAAACGCGTGGAGAAACAATTGTGGCAACGACAGAAAATACATTTATAAGAATTGCCGCTCCTGAGAGTTCAACTGTTACTGCCTTTCCAGATATTCCGATGAATACAATTGCACTTTCAAGTTACATTGTGAGGGATAATAGTATAGATACGCCGACAGTGCCGGTTCCGGTTACAAATTATATTGAAAAAGAAGAGCGTTCCGCAAGGATTTTAAATACTTCAGGAGTTGTTGGTATAGTTGGTATGAATACCAAGCAAAGCCGACTTTGTATATCATTTACCGCCAGTATTACTCAACTTTCTGGTATTTCAAAAATTTATTCATCCGATTTTCATGACGGACAACCTTTCATTGTCCAATCTTTGCAACCAGGTTCTTTCTTAATCAAGCATAATGATACGCTGGTGGGAAGTGGGACAAAGTTCTTCTTTCCGGATAAGAAGGATTTCATCGTATATCAAGATTATATTTTAATCTTTATGTGGGATGTCCCAAACAATTTATTGCGGTTCGTTTCTGCATCACAAAAAATGGATGATTACAAGCAAGAAAATTTAATTGATTTTAAATTTAACACAACTTCTGTTGCTGGATTTTCAAATACTGCAATATCTGGAGGGACGATAATAACTCAATCTGATAGTTTATCCCCAGTAGGATTAAGATATGATAGACCTAGTGATATTGGAGAATGCTGGACGTTGAGAGGAAGTGCTGCAAATGCGAACTCTGGTTATATGGTTGGATATTCAAGCCAAAACCCGATGTATCTAGAATCCACATTATTTATGGTTATTAACCCATTAAGGTTAACAAATACAATTCAAAGATATGGACTAATTAGTAACGTTGTATCTCCTTTGAATAGTTTAGTTGGTTCAACTGCTATTTGCATAGAAATAAATAACGACCAATTGACTTTTAAAGCTTCAGACTCGAATGTAAGTACAACTATAGCCTACACAATAACATCGCCTCAATGGTTATATGTCATGATTGAGGTTGAAAGCGCAACTTCAATAAGATGTAAAGTAAGATTAGGATTAAACGGTCCTTTAGTTTTTAATCAAGCTCTAAGTACAAATTTACCTATTAGTGTTACTGGCTCTAAATGGGCGCAATTAAGATTGTATCTAGGTGCAGTAACCACAATCGCTTCTGCTGACAATTTAGTGCAGATAGGTAGATTCGCAACATATCCAAAAAAGCCACATTACTTAAAATATTTCTAATGAAAAAAATAGTTTACAAAGGTATCAATCCGGATGGAGGGTCAAGTGAATCATTTAAAATTGAAGATATACCTGAAGGATGGGAAGTTTTAGAGTATGAAATCGAAATTGAGGATGAGAATATTGAGATTACAAATAATTACATACAACGTCTTCAGTATTATTCAACCGACCTTAGGATCAGGGCAAAGGCCGCCGCCATTGGAAAAAAAGGTGAGCGTGATTACATTTTTGCACAAGTTGAAATGTATGAACTTAAATATAGGCTTGCTATGGGATTAATAAATGATTCATACATGCTTCAGCTTTTATCTGAAGAAGCTGTTGAATTTGGTCTTTCTATTGGAGTTGAAATGAGTTTGCAACAATTCCAGGAGTTGATTATTTACATGTATGAAAGCGCCGAATCACAATATCAGGTGTTTTTGTTTATGATCGAGAGATGTAGGACTTTCATCCAGACGTTGATTGAAAATGCAAATTGGACAAAAGTTGACCAAGCCTTTGCTTTAATTGATACTCTGAACGATCAGGCACAAGCACCGGAACTTATGGCTAACATTTTAAATTTATAATTATGCTGGGCTCAAAATCACATTACTTTCATCGTTCTCCAGGAGAATTATTTGTAATAAGAAAAAATCTTGTTGAGTATCTGTCGCTAAAAGGATACACGTTAGAAGAAGCACGGATTTACATCAAAGCATTCGATTATTTCTGTAATAGTCCATCAAAGTTTGATGGCGCTACAATCGTGAAAGATTTGACTGATTTACCTGGCTTGGATCTCGATGCGATGTTGCACGATTATCATTATTTAAATTATCAAGCTGCGACAAATTTCATCACAAAATGGAAATCCGATTGGATCTATGCAAAAGGACAGGAGCGCAAAGGAAAAGGCCAGTACAGCTCTTTTTCTCGTTTTGTGGGGCTTACCCTGGTTGGTATCGGATTTGTTCCTTATGCGCTAATTAAACGAGGAAAAATTACTCGAGAAAATAAAGATAGAATTCAGATTGATTATAATATTTTAATTAAGAGTTGATAATGAACATTGTCCCAGTGAAGATTCGTCAGCATTTGATACCTTTCTTTTTGAAAGAGTTTGAAGGCGTTGATGGTCAATATCTAAATATGAAAGTCAAGGCCTGTAAGATTACAGCTGAGTCTTCATTGGGATTTATGCTCCTTACATCACTTCAAAAAACTGAAAATCCAATCAAACCGGATAAATATTATGTTTACATCACTTTCTCTGATACGCAAACCGAAGCGAAGATCTACAAGGTCGAGAAAGGTCGGAACCACTTCCTCAGGGTTCCGGAAGAAGTAAATATCAAAATCAATAATCTGATAGAGGATCAATTTAGAATTGCATTTGTATTTCATACTCGTGGAATGCTCAAAGCATCGCCGGACCTACTTGTTCGTGATGCAATATCAGAATTTATGGTAGAATACGAATTGGATGAATCCGGATTCGATTTGGAAAGCCTTCGCCGCATACTTAATCGCGGTGATAAATTCAAAATGTCTCGACTTCAAAATAAAATATCCAACAGAGTATTTGGGTATTAAAACCATGTCTTAAACATGCTTTTCTGAAGCTGTAGGTTTGGAGCATAATTTTTTATTACGCTCTGATGAAAATACTAGCATACTTCGAAAAGATACCTCAGTTGTTTGACTGGTATTTTCGCTTACCACAGCTTAAAAGAATTCAATTCAATTACATCGTGCTTCTTGTCGCGATAATAGCAGCAGCATACTACAATGATAAACGGCACCGTGATAATTATAATATCCTTTCTGCTCGAGTTGACACTGTTAATGATTTGCGTGCCAAAGAGCAGGAGGGCTATAAAAAATCGCTGGAGTTTTATACGGACAAATTCAATAATCTTCTTGAGAAACTTATCCTGTCGGATAAGGGATCGGAAAAAATAAATTCAGAAAAATGAAAACGATATTCTCTGTATTAGCAGTCTTCGCATTTAGTGCATTGGTGATGGCTCCGGTTACACCTAAGAAATATCCACCGCCTCCAGTTCTGGAGCAACGAAGGGAAATTGCTCTGCAAAAAGAAGCCATTAATCGCACAATCGATAAAATCGAATATGAGCTTGCAATTGATAGTATAATCTCAACTCCGCTACAAGATGAACAATAGGGCAAAAAAAATTAAATACATAGTGGTCCACTGTCAAGCGGGTCATGGCACTTTGCAAAGTATGCAGGCGTTCTGGAAAAATTCTTTAAAATGGAATTCTCCTGGTTACAACACCTGGATAGATTACGACGGTACGCCTCATCGATTAGCCGATTACAATGCAATTACTAATGGAGTTGCAGGATTTAATAATGAAGCGCTTCATATTAGCTATCGTGGCGGTGTAGAGCATGATAATGTAAATAAAGCAAAAGATACGCGTACACAGGCTCAGAAAGATGCTCTGATTAAAGAAATTCTATTAATGATCAATTGGCTTTTTGAGAATGGAAACGATCTTCAGGATGTCATGATTATAGGTCATTATCATTTTTCAAACGATAAAAATAAGAACGGTGCGATTGAAGAATGGGAAAGAATCAAGCTTTGCCCATCGTTCGATGCTTACAAAGAGTACACGCATTTGATGGATTGCAACAACAAGAATTATCATTTATTAAAACTTCCAAAAAACAGAGCAGCATGAGATTTACAAGGATAGTGGCCAGACTAATGCTCTTGGCTTTTACAATAGGTTTGGTGTTATTATTTGTTGGATGCGGATCTAAAAAGAAGAGCGCATCGAGAGAGAAAATTGAATCGAAAAAAGAAGTTTCTTCTGATTCAGTTGTCGCTTCAAAAACAAACATTAAGAATGATGCCGTATCGTCTGAAGAAACCAAGCAAAATTCAAAGCATTTAGAAATTGAATACGATGGATGCGAGGGCGATTCAATCGCAATTACGCAAAAAGGACAAGACGGGAAGATCCTTTCTCAGACGGTAATCAAAGGAAAAGGAAAAGTGAAAATTAAAGAAACTGAAAAGTCTTCAGCAATTAAAAAAGAATCCCTGCAGTATTACGATTTCGATTCCTGGTCCCAAACTTCGGTTGGTAAAGTTTCGGCGGAAAATTACTCCAGCGCAAAGTCTTCAGTAGAAAAAAATAAAACAGGTTTTAATCTTGGATTCTGCGGTTGGTTTTGGCTGATACTAATTGTTATCGCAGTTAGTTTCATAATCTACTTAAAGAATCGCTTTAAGTCATTTGCCAATATTAAAAAGCATGTCTTAAATCTATTTTCCGGTCCAAATAATTTAGCTTCAAAATAAATCACCATGAAGGTTAATCCATTTTTATCGGAAATTTTTAGAGGCCACTGGCTATTGGATCATAATTCAATTGAGAATTATTATCCAATCATCGAAGGTTTGTACAATGGTAAAAAAATGCAGTTCGATTCGAAATATCAACCAGAACCTACGGCACTTCAAATCCTAGACGATAGGGGCAATCCGCTAAGGTCTACATCCGGTCAACCTTTGCAAGTACCTGAAAATAGTATAGCTCAAGTTAAGATGATTGGAGAAATCGCCAGATATGGTGATTGGTGTATTACAGGTGCAGATGAAGTGGTAGAACAATTAGATGCGGCCCAGTCATTAAGCAATGTGGATGCTACGATTTTTAAGATTGATGGACCAGGAGGGACTGTCAAAGCAATCGGTCCTTTTCAGGATTTTGCAAAGAATAGAAAAAGAAAACCAATCATCGGGTTAGTTGAAGATGCTTTATCACTTCACTATTGGACTGCTGTTTCCGTGTGTGATTATATAATCGCAGCAAATGATGTTTCAGCCCGATTTGGTTCTGTTGGCGTTGTTTGTTCTTTCAGGGATAACCAAGAAGCGTTGGAAAAGCTGGGTATAAAATTTCACGAGATATATCCTGACGAAAGCGAGCATAAAAATGATGTATACAAATTAGCTCGCCAAGGAAAATATGAATTGATCAAGACGGAACAATTATCTCCAATGGCCTTGAAATTTCAAGCAGGTGTAAGGGCGGGTAGACCAAATTTGAAAGAAGAGATTGGGGTGCTTACTGGTAAGACTTTTTATGCTGATAAGGCTTTGGGTCTTGGAATGATCGATGCAATAGGAGGTGTCGATTTGGCTATGGAAAAAGCCCGTCAATTTGCAGACCAATATAAAATAAAGAGTTTAATTTAATCTATATACTAACTTAATTTTTAATTCATTATGAAATTTAAAAGTGCAAAAATGCAACAAGCTGCTGCAATGGTGATGACCTTTTTAGGGTTGTCCGAAATGCCCATTGCAGATGGCAAGGTTAGCTTGGACGACGCACAGTCGACCAAGTTAAAGGACCACTTAACAGAGGCGACGGCTACAAAGCTTATCGAAGCTTTTAATAAGGATCTGGCCGAAGAAACTACTGCTGGAGAAATTAAAGCTTCTATTGAAGCCCTTTTGGCTGAGACGGATATTTCAGCGGAAGAACTGGATCAGATTTTGGCCGACGCCAAGAAAGAAGGAAAGGAAGATACTTTAGCAGTATTACAGGCAATTGAATCCAAAATGGTAGCTCAGAAAGCAAAAATTCAACAATTACTCGAAAGTGCTGAAGATGATACACCAGAAGAAATTTTAAAGAAGACAGCTATGGGAGCAAAATGGAAACATACGGCAACACATCTTTTTGGGTCTAAAAAAGAGTATGATGCAATTGATAATGATAGAGGTTGGAATGCTGCCGCGGCGAAAGGTCTTTCTGTCTCTTCAGTTGACTACACTGACCCAGTAACGGTCAATAGACTTAATGGTGATGCGACGTTGTATTTCCGTGAAAATCCTACTGAATTGAAATCCTTGCACAGGGATAATTTTAATTTACCCGATTTTTGGCCAAAGCGTCTAAATGTTGATGATAAGGTTGCTTCCGGAACCATCTTGACGGCTGAAATTACACAAGGCAGAAAGTTTGGATGGTTGCCTAAAAACATTCAAGAAATTGAAGCTGAAGAAGGAAAAATTTATCCAGTACAAATTGACGCCGAATGGAATGGTGCTCAATTACAGGAAATTGAAGCGTCTTGGTTAAACTATTTAAATAAGGAAGGTTCTCAACCAGAGAAAATGTCATTCGTGAAATTCTTGGTGGGAGAATTAATGAAGAGAGCTCGTATCGAGGATAGAATTTCAACTTTGAATGGAATTTTTGTCCAAACACCAAAAGGAGCAAAAAAGGCGGGTAGATACATCAATAGACAAAATGGGGTATTTTATCAATTATGGAAAGCAAGGGATGTAAATAAAAAATTCCGTGCCTTTGAAATGGGTGAGATTTCTCCAACAAATGTGTATGACTATTTTCATTCTGATGATGAAGCTAATTTGGGTGTATTGAAAAGGTTGCCTCAAGATGTAGTCAAATCTCCAAATTTGGTGGTTTACCTGCATTATAAAGTTTGGGACTGGTACAAAGCTAAATATAAGCAATTGAATGGCACCAATATGGATTATAAGGGATTGCCAGATCATTTTGAAAATTATCCAAATGTGAGGGTTGAAACTTTTGTGGATCAAGAAAATCCATCTTTCTTCTTCGCAACTTTTGATGACAACATTGAAATTTTGGAAAACATTCCATCCGAAAAAGCCGCTTTCAGATTCCAGACTCTTTTAAGAATGATCTATATGTTGGCAGATTATAAATTGGGCGTGAGAATCATTCACATTGGACGTGAGGTAAATCCAAACGATCCTGAAGAATTCAAAGTGCAATCAGTTTGGTCCAATGATCAGCCAATTTTCTTGGAGGATAAGTTTATTCCGGTTTTTGACAATACAACAGGCAAAGTGAGCGTCGATTACAAAAACATCCAAGTTGATGAAGAATGGGCTACCAATATCACTGAATTTACGAATCTGAAAGCTGGTCAAACTATCAAGGTTAGAGGAAATGTGGGAATGATAGCTTCTAAAAATATTTCTTCTGGTTCAAAAATCACATTGACTGGCGGTGCTTTTGACTTGAAAGACGGAGGAACCATTACTTTCTATGTTAAAGCTGATTTCACATTGCTGGAACTATCAAGAAAAGGTTTGCCTGCAGGTGCTACAACTAGTGATATTGATTTTTCCTCAGATGATATCAATGCTTCTTTAGGAAATCTATTCAGATATACGGGTGGCGCAAGCGAAACGCTTGATTCAATTTCCGGTGGTTCAGAAGGGAAGGTTATCAGAATTTATGGAACCGATGCTTCAGGTGTCGATTTCACTGTAGCTAACGTTGCAGATCAAATTGTTGTAGGAACAAGCGTGGTTCTGGGAACATCAGCGCATTACATCGAGCTTGTGAAAGTAGATGGGATTTGGAGAAAAACTATAAGTGTAACTTCATAATATAAGAATATGTCAAATTTAAGAAAATCAGTCCCAAAGCCAGGTCCTGGCGCTGGGGCCCCGAGAGGGAAAAGTCCAATATTGAAAGTAATCTATGTTGATGATTTACTTGTTTTTCCTGCTTCAGATGAAAATGGAGTAAAGACTGAGGGAAATATTATCCTAAAGCCTGGTATGGCTCCTGTTGACTTCTATGCAACGGATGATACAATCAAGCCTTCTCATGCGCTTGAGGGTGATCCAGATGCTGAAGGCTTCTTGAAAAAGATGGAGGCTTCGCATCCTGGTGATGAAATAGATGTTAATGAATGGCTTCAAAATTCATTGGGAGAACCTTTCATTATTCTTTATCCTATAGATTGTGATGGTTTAAGGCATAAAATTTTAGGTACAAAATGTAATCCTTTATACGTTACTGGTGCCGAATTCAAAGACGATAAGGATGGATTAAACCATTTAATAACATTCTCTCAAAGAAGAAGGGATAAATTGGTTGCGAAAGTTTATGATGGTGTCGTGCCTACCGCACTGGTTACAGACGTGGCGAATTTTGCAGTTCCGGTTTTGAATGCTTCTGGAGCTATTTATCAATTGCCGGAATCGGCAGTAGCGGATACTCCAATAACAATCACTGTAAGTGCCGGTTCTGATGAGCTGTACAACAAAGTGATTACTGTTAGAGGAAATGGAGGAACTGAACCAGCGTCTATTGAGAGTATTGAAGCTGTAACTGGGGCTCAGATACTTCTTAAGGGCGGTGCGCCTTGGATTGCCTTAAAAGATGCGGTGATTAATTTTAGAATCCTGCATACACCTGGAGCGCCAAATCCATATCATTTAATTGAAGTTTCTAGATCGTAGTTTGTTTTGTTTAGTTTGGTGAGAAAGGTCTGCGAAAGCAGGCCTTTTTTTCATGTCTTAAATTAAAATTTTGCACGTGCAATCTTTGGGTAACTTTTAAAAGATATTTATGAAAACTAAAAAAGAACAAGTTTTGGCGTTTTTAGCCAATCTTCCATCTTCCTCACAGGAACAGTTTAATGTTGCTTTTGATTTATACAATAAATCAGCCAACAATAATCCCAATCTATTGAACCATTTCAATAAATCAGGCAATACCCCGACAACTTTGAATTCATTGATTTACGAGCTCAAGAAACTTCATTCAATTTCCGATCGAGATATCAGAAAAGAAAAGCATTCAGAAGGAGCAACTGCAAAAGTAATCAACTCAGTAAATTCTTTACGTGAAGCATTTTCGGAACTAGATGTTGCTGTCCGCAATTCTATCCTGGTATTTTTCAAGTTTATGACTGAATTTGATTATGCGCCTGAAGAAGCTAAAAGTGATACCATCAAGGAATACATCACTCATACTGGAAAGTTGTTTTTTGATTTTATTGAAAAAGTTGGAAAACCTACTCCGGAAGAATTTGAAAATTCGTTCAAGGAAGAATTAGCTGTTTTGGATTATCCAGAAGGTATGGCGCAGGAGATAATTAATCTTAGGGCTTCAATCGGGCCAAATCCAGTAGATGAAAATTTGAATACTGTTGTGACAGATTCAATAGATTTATCACAAGAAATTGAAATTGCATCCGAAAAAGTATTTCAGGCTTTCGAGACTGCTTCGGACGAAGTGAAAAATGAAATCAGATTCAGGGATGAGTTTCCGTTTATCAATGATCCTAATTTGGCTCCAGAACTTAAGCAATTGGTTACGGATAAATTTTCCCACTATCATGCTTTTGCAGAAACGCACAAATCACTTTCTCATTTAGTGGATCCACAAGGGAATCAAATCCAGGACAAAGTATTGAGCAATGAAGAAATTTTCGCCCTGGCTAAAAAGGCAGTTGTGAATTTTGAAATGGACCAATTGATCCGGGATGAATTTGTTTACTACAAGGAAAATAACAAGGTTCTTGGAGCGCATCCAATTTTCAAGCAAAGAAAGGTGCAAGAATCAGTTAATCTTATGACTGCTGGTGAATTGGCTAAAAGAGCAGGTAATCTTGAAAACTATATCCGAAGAGATAGGGCAAATGGAGAAAAAGCTAAGACAGATGCGGATAAAACCAAATTTGCAGATAAGGTTTTGGATTGGGAATATGAGCTCGCCTTGGTGAATGTGAAACTTGGCAACGTTGCTCCGAAATAAATATTTTCAAGTGCCGGTTGAGGAATCAGCCGATACTGAAGAAAACTCCTCGGAGTTGTTCATCTCAAAATATCTTTCGATGCACTATCAGAAGATAAAATCGCTCCCAGAGGATTTAGTGAGATTGCCAACAGAAGAGGAGATTTTCTTTTTACAGACAGAATCGTCGTTTAACGCTTTTACGTTCATACCTCTGATAGCTAAACACCAAGGAATAAAAGAATTATATGCTTCTACCTATTCAATAAATATAAGAGTTATTGAAGCACTGGTTACGCTTCATGATCAGGGAATTGTAGAGCAGATTACATTGATGATTAGTGACAGCATGATAAAGCGAAATCCGACGACGATAGATTTGATCAGCTCACTTGCGAGCACTCGGCCAAACATAAATATCCTCTTCAGTTGGAACCACAGCAAGGTCTGTCTGATGAAAACTGAATTTGCACATTATGTTGTCGAAGGCTCTGGAAACTGGTCGGAAAACGCCTTGATTGAACAATATCTGTTTATCAATTCAAAACATGCTTACGAATTTAGAAAAGAATTATTTACTCATTCAAAACTTAGAAACAAATGAAGAATTTTATAGGGATTATTGTTGCTTTTTTTATGTTGGGAATTGCTGTCTCAATATTCTTGTCTGCATTTTCAATTATTTTAATAATGGCCTTGTGTCTGTTTACTGTTGGTATTCTCATAAAATCTAGCAAATTGAAATTTGCCCTTACATTACTGCTGCTTTCTCAAATAATCAAGATATTTCTTGGTTATGCTCCGGTGAGTTTGGATAGAGATACTTTGATATTTGCTTCTGATTTCATTTTTATTCTAGGAATTTATTTTATGGTTAGAAATGGAAAGAAACTTAGCTCTAATAGATAATATTGGCTTTTCTCAAGAAGAATTGGAATCGATCGAGCATTTGGCTGGATTGAATTATACTCCTCTGCAGATGGCCACTTTTTTAGACCAGGACCCAGTTAGATTTCTAAGGGCTATGTCAGTCTCTAACAGTATCATCCAATTCCATATAAACAAAGGAAAGTTAGAGTCTGATTTTTTGGTGAATGAAAAAGTGCTTCAGAATGCCAAGACCGGTAATCTTACTGCAGTTATGATTTTTAATCAAGCTCGAGAGAAAAATGATGTTGAGTCGATAAAACGTAGAATATTATATGGCGAAGATTAATATTGACGAAATAGATATCCAGGATATCTATGAATTTATGCAGACCGGAAATGTTAAGGATGCTCCGGAAGATGTTGTCCGTTATCTTGAACTTTTGGATAAGATTCATGGCATGCACCTCCGAATTTTAGATTTTGGAACCCGTGAAAGTATTATCAAACATTTAATTCTTACGGAGGATCTTACCAGATACAAGGCATCATTGATTTACGATGAAGCGCTAGAGTATTTTTATCGTGATTCAAAAATATCCAAAAATGCATGGAGAAATATCTATGCAAGTAAAATTGATAATCTGGCCACAGCTGCGACTTTGATGGCCAAGGATGTTGCAGACCTGGATAAAATTACAAGAATGACGCAAAGGGCCGGTGCGATGCGTCAGCTAGATGTTCCAGAACCACCAGTGTTTCCAAAAGAATTGTTCGAAAAGCCTATCAAGGTTTATGCAATGGATCCTGAATTTTTGGGAGAAACAAAAATCAATAGAATTTCATTGGCTAAACAAATCGACGAGCTCGAGGATCTTTCCGTAATCGAAAAGGAAATCCTGAAACAAGACGCAGCAATCACCCAAATAACACTTCTTCCTGATGAGTCGGAAAACAAGCGTAGACAAGAACGATAAACGTATTGAAAAAAGATTTGCCACCTGGATAAAGATGGCAATTGACCTCATTGCTCCAAAATTTCTCTGGCTAGTTGCCGGGCGTGCAACTTCTAAGACTTCCGATATCATTGCGGAAAGATTTATTGATGTCTGTCATGATATGCCAGGTGCCTATCTTGCTTTTGTTTCAGATACCTATGTAAATGCCTTAAAAAACATTGTGCCGGCACTCATAGAGGGATTGGAACGAAAAGGATGGATTGAAGGAATTCACTATGTAGTAGACAAAGCTCCGCCTTCGCATTTTGCAAAACCTTATAAGCCACCTCAGAGTTATAAGCATACGATATCGGTATTCAATGGCTGTTTTGTCAATCTGATATCAATGGATCAGCCTTCGGGTTCTGCTGGTAACTCCTATCAGCATATTTTTGGGGATGAAACAAAGTACCTGGATTTTGACAAAGTAAAAAAATTGACACCGGCTTTAAGGGGTTACAAGAAGTTTGCAAAATCAGTATTCTATCGAGGAATGACTTTCACTACGGATATGCCAAATATTGCCGATGGTGAATACGATTGGATTCTAGACCGAGAAAAGGACATGGATCTTGAGCAAATCAGATTGGCTTTAAGAGCAGGATTTGTTTTGAATGAGCTCAGGATCGAAATGATGAATGAGCAGAAAGCTGGAGATACGAAAAAGGTTAGGAATCTTCAGAAACAGATTGAGCGTTGGGAAAAACGATGGGAAAAGGCCAGAAAAAACAGTACTTTTTTCAAGATTGTATCTTCCTATGTAAATGTTGATTTTCTTACCGAAGATTATTTTGCAGATTCTTATATGGCTCTTGGTCCTGAAGAATTCAAGACGGCAATAGGTTCTTTCCAGCCTACGCTTAAAAAAGGAGACAAGTTTTATATCAATCTGGGTGATCACCATTTTTATGAAAATGGAATTAATACAGAATTCTACAAGCGATATGCAATTGGGGAGGCAGTAAAGGAAAGTTCCCTGGCTCAAAGGTATATTGACAATTTTAGGGCAATAGAGTGTGGAGTCGATTTTGGAAACATGTGTTCTATGGTCACAGGACAGGATCAAGGTGATTCGGTTTACTTGTTTAAAAATTTCTACACTCTCCCTCCGGAAAGCACAAAGGAATTGGCGAAGCAATTTTTAGACTTTTATGAGCATCATCCAACCAAAACGCTAGAGATGTATTTTGACCGGTCTGGAAATAATTATGCAGAAATTAGAAAAGATTGGGCTACGGAATTGCAAAGCCATATTGAATACTATGAAGGAGTATCTACTGGTTGGACCGTGAATCTTAAAAGCAAGGGTCAGCAGAATATTTACCAGGAAGAAGAATACAATCTTATGAAAAATTTATTGGCTGGAGATAATCCGGAACTTCCAAATGTAAAGATATGTCAGTTTGGATGCCGGGAATTGAAAAGCTCGATGGGAGTAGCAAAAACATTAGTAAAAACAGACAAGGATGGAAATAAGAAGATCCATAAGGATAAAACTTCCGAGAAGATTCCTAAAGCTCGTCTTCCTATGTTTTCGACCAATATGAGCGATGCAGGAAAATACTTTTTCTTCAGACCAGGATGGGTAAAAATCTCATCTAAACGTAAAAAGCGTACTTCTTCGACAGCTCCTGAAGGAATCTAGAAGATTTATAAAATAAATCCACAAAAAGAAAAAGAAACTCCAAATCCGCCCAGCTGGGCGGATTTTTTTTTAAAACGAAAAACGCCTTTAAATAAGACGTTTTAAGCGCTTGGATAATAAAAAATGGTATTGATGTTGTTCTTCCAAAATTCGTAATTTGTAGCCATCGAAAAGCGTGGTTCTGTCTGCTTTAAAGTATCTCGGCAATGTATTTCGGCTTTAATTTCGTGAAAGCATAAATTAATTGCGGTCATCTTGCAGCAAATCGGGTCCAAATCTTCACAAATATAATAATTGCCCTTTGCAATTTGATTCATCGCCAAAACCATACGGCCGCTACCGCTGCAAGGTTCATTTATCTTTAAACCAAAATCTTTTTCGGTGTTGGTCAGTCCTGCAATAAGTTTGCAGATTGGAAAAGGAGTGAAAAATTGCCCAAAATTCGATTTTTTGTAGTTGCTGGCTAAACATTCGTAGTAATCGCCTAAAGGGTCGCAAATGCCGTTTTCTTTTGTTCCTTGGCGGTATATGCTCACGAGCTCGGCAAACAATCTGCAAAAAATATCAAGTTCCTTGCGGTCATATCGTTTGATGGTTTCAAAATATAGGCTTTCTGCAGTTCCTCTGCCCATTGCGCAAATGATCATTGTGAGCAAATCATCAAAGACAGTGCTTAAATGGTGCTTATCCAAAGCATAAAATAAGGCGTTGAACTCTTTCAACGCCTGTGGAACATCTCTCGTTTTAAGCATCTTTTTTTATTACTTGAGCGTTAGAAAATAGATAGCAAAGCGGGTAGAAGTCATTTTCATTTTCTTCGATATCCTCCTTTTTTTCATCTGCTTTTGCAGCTTGTTTTTTGCTTCCCCAAATCACAAATGCGGTTTCACCCTTTTTAACTTTGTAGCCTTTGCGATTCCAATTGAAAAGCGTTTCAAATATTTGATGCTCTTTTGTGGTGTAGAAATACTCGATTAGTATTTCGTTTATTGTCATTTCGGAATGTTCACTTTCCTGCAGTTCTCTCGCCGCTTCGGATAATCCTCTTAAAACCTTTCTTTTTTCTCTATATGCTTCGCTGCTCATTTTTTGTAATTATTAGTTTATTTTCAAATACTTCAATTTTTACCTTTTCGCCGATTCCGAAACCTGCCTTTTGCATCCAATCCCCCGAAATAGTAAGTTTTGGTTTTAGGCTTCTTTTAAATTGTGCCTTTGCTAAAAAGGCAGATACGGTCAATTTTCGGGAGCTAAAAAACGTACTCATCAAAATCAGAATTTACGTTAATGTTTTCCTCAATAAATAGCTCTGTTATGGCTTGAGCCTTATTGAATGCCGTTTTTGCTTTCCCTTTGAAGTATTTAAAATCTTCATAATTGAAGACTGCGGAAAGTCCTTTTTCGTGTAGTAATGTTTTAACTTGGTCGCTCAATTTATAAGCGTTACCTTTGCTGTAAGTAAGTGTCATTTGCGTGGCGTTTATTTAAGTGATTAAGCCCTATCCCTCGACCAGATAGGGCTTTTTGTTTGATTACATTTCAAAAGCCAAAATTTCTGCATTGGCTTCAGCTAATAAAATGTCAAGTTCTTCCTGTGCTTCCTTTGTCAATCTTTCAATTACGTGGGAGTTTTTAATCTCAAAATTGAAACCCTGGGAATTTTGAAAAGTGATTTTTGCATTTGTCTTGTCGTTTCCTGCCTTGAAGAGTTTTAAATCGTTCGATTTCTCTTTAAGGTGCTTAAATCTTTTTGAAAGTTCTTCAAACAGTGGAATCCTTTGAATGCGTTCCTCAGCTGTTAGCGGTTCGGGTTTAAATCCCTCAATCATTTTAAAAACTTCCTCTTTTTTAACTTCGGGAGATTTCTGTACAACTTCGGTAGGTTTTTGCTCTTTTGCCACTATGTGCAAGCTTTCATTTTTTTGTGTTTTCTCCTCTTTTTGGATTGTGTTTTTTGTGTTCATTTTGTACTTATTTAAGTGATTATCAATACTTAAAGATACAAAAAAGTAAACAAAATGACGACTTTTTTACTAACGATTTTCATTAATTTTAGTAATTAAGAACCATTTTAAATAGGTAGAAGATACTTTCTAAAAGGGAGGTTTCAAGGCTTTAAAAAAATATATAAAAAGGTAAAGCGCTCAAAATCAATAAACAAACCTTAAAAGGTTTTTTTTATTGATTTTTGGTGTGTCACCGAATCCCGCCACGCTCAACCGCGTTGTTGCACGTGCAAAGGGCGATAAAAAAGGGATATATGACAGAATTTGGACGTGAGCGACAGTGTTTTCAACCATCTAGCACAACCAACCAACGGTTGGTATACCTTGATATAGCTGAATACTTCTCATGTCTTAAACCAATAGTTGTTGTTGTGTAATCTTGTACGTGCAATTAAAAAAGTAAACATGTCAAGACCCACCATCAAGCTAAGGGACGCATTAAAAAGAATGCGACAGTTAACAGAAATCAATGTTCCCTTCTCTTTCACGTTTATTAGCTACTCAGAAGAGAATCAATCATCTGATGGATACAAGCAAGTAAGCCAAGGACTGCTTCGTCCAGGTTATAGAAGTGATCAATCAGTTTACAGTGAGAGACTGATTGCCTATACTAATTTTGATAACAAGGAATCGAATAGACAATTCAATGTTGCGCTTTTGATGACCTTCAATGAATTCCAAGTTATACCATGAGAGAGCTAGATGTAAGAGAAGGAATAGTATCTGATGAATATTGTGCTTTAACTTATCAGATATCGTCTAACCCAAGGGAGTTCGATACTTTCAAAGAAAAGCGTGAGGAACAGGATTACGAGGACACTACCTATCATATCGGTGAGTGGACTATAATGACATATGGTAGCAACGACAATTTGCCAGATATCATCCAGAAGACAGTACAGGAGAATCCAACTGCACCTGGTATGTTGGAAAAGAAGATGATGATGGTTTATGGTCAAGGACCATTCTTATACAGACAAGAGATTAAGGACAATCAACCAATTAAAACTTTGGTTGAAGATACAGAGGTACAGAAGTGGTTAGACTCATGGTTCTACGAGGATTACCTAATGAAGTGTTGTGTGGATTACGACTATATGAAAGGGCATTTCACAAAGTTCCATAGGAATAGAGCACCACGCGTAGGGGGTGACGGAAAGATTGTAAAGCTTGAGCATATAGAGATGAAAGAGGCTCGATTGGCCAGGCGTACTGATGCTGTAGATAAAGTACCTACTCACATCATTGTAACTGACTTCAGCCTTCAGGAACTGCATTCGATCACGAATATGAAGGTTTATCCAATTTTTGATTTACTAGATCCATTCAAACATCCTACGTCAGCATATTACTCGAATCAATATTCTTTTGGAAATAAGCATTACACCACACCTCCAATATTCGGCTCGCTCGAATGGCTTAAGAGATCTACAGCCATCCCGATAATCTTTAAGGCGTTATCAAAGAATGCCATCAACATCAAGTACCATGTCGAAAGCCCGCAAGAGTTCTGGGATCAAGAAGAGGAAAGAATAAAAAACAATTGCAAGGCAAAGGGCGAAACTTATGAAGAGCAAATGCTTGTAGATTATCGTACTGCATTCATGCGTGATTTACTTAAAGTACTTGCCTCGGAAGAGAATACTGGAAAAGTATGGCATACGCGTAAGATTCTTGAAGTCCAAGGCAATAATATTTTGGAACACGGCTGGAAAATTACTGTAATTGACCAGAAGATAAAAGACTTCGTGTCTTCTCAAATATTGATTTCTCAAAGAGCTGACAGAGCCTTGAGTACTAATTTTGGAGTTCATGGATCAATTGGCAATGTTGGAGATTCAGGGAAAAGCGATTCCGGATCTGAACAATTGTATGCCTATCAGAATTTTGTCAATTCAGGAACTGAAATTCCAGAGTACATAATCTGTAAAGCAATCAACTATGCCTTGAAAGTTAATTTTCCTAATAAAAAATTAAAGATTGGATTCCACCAAACCACTACGCAAAAAGAATCAGATATATCACCGTCTAATCGTCTAAAAGAGCAATAGTTATGAAATTATTATTTAATGAAACGACAAAGTTTAGGGACATTTTAGGATTTCTCGATGGCGATTATCCTTTCAAGGCGTTGAAGCAAAATTTAATTACTGCGACTGAAGATCTTGTCAAGATTATTGGTGACCCAATTTATGATAGTCTGGTAGGTATTTTTGAATCTGATTCATCCAGTGAAGACGACAAGTTTTTTCTTGAACGCGTTCAATACACTATAGCTTTAGATGCTTATCGTAATTCGGCCAAAGGAGGTGATTTAGGCCATACACCCAACGGAAGGAATAATCGGATAGAAGAGCATCAAAAGATTGCTTTTGAATGGCAGATAGACCGGTCGGATCGTGATTTGGAGCGAAAATACTATCGATCAATTGATGCATTAATCAATTTCATGGATAAAAAGGTAAGCGGTTGGAAAAGTTCCGATGCTTACAAACTTACTCACAACTTATTCATCCGTACGGTGGCTGAATTTGAAGAATCATTTATTATTGATTCTTCCAGGCTTCTATTTATCAAATTGGCTCCGGGAATTAAGAAAGCCGAAACAGAAGAAATCCTCCCAAGAATAGGTAAAGAAGCATTTTTAACGTTGAAGGAAGGGTTAAAAGAAAATGCAACTGGGTTGGATCAGCAGCTGCTTTCATTTATTCGCGAAGCTTTGGTTTATGAGTCATTGTCCTGGGCGATTCCTCGTATGAGTGCCCAGCTGTTCCCTGAAGGGGTTCTTCAGGTATCTGATGCATCGAGATTAACCACAGCTGCAAGAACTGCAGCGATTAAAAATACAGCGGAAGCTTTGGCGCAAAGATTCGAAGAGGATGCAGCTAAGGCTTACTTAAAAATAGAGAATCATCTTAAGGCGGAAATAGTGCCGGCAGTTGATATTAAACCAATAAAACCAAACTTTAATCCTGGAGATAATTTCGTCTCCTGCTAAAACCAAACTACAATGAAAAACCCGTTCAAGCTATTCAAAAATTGGATATTAAGATTCTTCAGACGAAAAGAGTTTAAAAAGCGTCAGGAGGTTTACGATGACGCTATTGAAAAATTGGCACCTTTAGTCGATAAGAAAAAGAATGATCAAAAAAAGCTTAAGGAAGAAATCGATAAGTACATGCTGGAAAGGCTAGGCTACGATTCAGATTCGAAATTTATACCAAAATCAGGATATAATAATGCAGATTTAAGGAATAAAATCCATATTAAGTTTAAGTTCCGAATGGATAAACTTGATATGACATTAACCGAAGACCTAAGATTGGTATGCATATAATAGAATTTGCAGAAAAAGGGATCCGAAAGTATATTCCGGCAGAACTGTCGGAATGTGACACCACTCAATACATTGAAATGTCTTCCTTGATATTTCAGTATCAATTTGAGGGGCTTAGCTATAAGGACTTTCGAATAACGGCTTTTTACAGACTTCTTGAAATGAAAGCAGTGAATATAGGTAAGTATGATTTAGAAAAATTTTCCAATATAAACCAATATTCACAGCTCATCGATACTTTCTTCGAAGAAGATACCAGAACAAAAGAAAAAAAGATAAAACAGCATTACATCCATAATCCCATACCTAAATTTCGAGGATGTCTTCGTTATTATTACGGTCCTGCAGACGAATTCAATAATGTTTCGTTTGGTGAATATTTTGATGCTTTGGAGGCTTTTAATGATTTTAATGATACTGGAGAAACCGATTATCTATTAAGATTGCTTGCGATTCTTTATAGAAAAAGGGTTCTTTTTAAAAAGGACTTTGACATCAGGCAGGATTACGATCCTAAAAAAGTAGAAAGAAGAATGAGGGCTATACGATTCCAGGACAAAGGAATAATTTACGGTTGCTACCTTTGGTTTGCTTCTTTTCAAAAATACTTAGCTACCGCTATCCTTTATATCGAAGGAAAGGAAATTGATTTATCGGTCCTTTTTTCAAATGATGGACAGAAACAGAAGGAAAGTAAATTACCTGGCTTAGGAATGAGGTCTGTTTTATTTTCGATGGCTGAAAGTGGAATATTTGGAAATTTAGAAGAAACCCGAAAAGCATCAATGTGGGATGTGCTTCTAAGATTATATGATATTGTCAAACGTAACGCCGATCAGAAGGCAAATGAAAATACAAAATGATAGATATAGCAAAAGTAGAGGCGTATGCCGAAGAATTGAAATCTAAAATACCGGAAATAACCAGCACGTTAATTGTAATTGACGATACGCAGCTTTCAAAATGCTTGGCTGATTTCTCTATCGGAGATTGTTTTCTGGTGGGTTTCATCCCCTCACACCAATTAGATGGCACAAATGCTGATAACGCCATGAGTTCTGACCACATGCTTTGGCTTGTGCTTAATAAGATTGACAGGAATGAGGGCACCGACCATTTTATGATAAAGATGAAGCTCGCGCAAAAAATCACCAAGGATGTAATAAAACAGATGCTGGAAGATAAACCAGGCTTTGGCGGTAGTTGCGGAATTATGAAGTTTCTTCAAATACCAACAATAAAAGCCGATCCTGTTTGGTCCCTAAATGGATGTGATGGATATGAAATAAACTACTCACTTAAAACCGGATTGTACTAATTTATCGTATTTTTGTTTATATAAAAAAAATATGAGCTCACTAAATGCCATTGAATCGTTAAACAGAATGTTTGCAGAAACATTAATTTCAAAAATGTCTAAAACATTTGATGAAATAGCAATAGAAGGATTAAAAAGAAAAGGGTTTGAATTTCAAGATAATAGCGAACTCGAAAGCTTCGTCAAAGAAAATTGTTCTGTAATTGATAATATTGAGCATAAAGAACGAATTTATTCAGTACATGGAAAGCCATTTTTGTTGCACAGATATGAGGTGGTTTATGATTTAGAAAACAGAGGAAATCTTTTAACGGCCAACTATGGTTATTATTGTTTTTTATGATAATGAACGAACAAGAAATCGACATTTTGTTCCAAGAACAAATTCAAATTAAGGGTATTGAGAAAAAAGCCGGTATCACCACGCAGGTAATCTATAATTATAGAAACCGCCCGCGCTTATCTGTTGGGGAGAAAATAGTTTTTTTAATGAAAATTGGTGCAATAAAGGTAGTTAAGAATGAATCTTAGGCAAAATAGAAATGAAACTGCTCGAGCTGTTCTTGAAGGGAGGTTTATAAGATCTGTTCTCGAGAGAGAAAGCGCTGAATTAAACAAACGCATTGATCAAACAATTTCTGCGGGAGGTTATTCCTCGGACTTTTGGAAAGATAAGAGCATGACCATAATCGGTTCCGGCAACAATCTTGAGTACCGGCATAAAAAGCAACATAGGTTTGCCGACATGAGAACTAGGAATACGAAGGAAGGTAAAATAAGAAAGAAGAGTTCAATGACCCATAATAGGAAAGTTTACGGTAGTTTGAACAATCTTGTACGGGAGCTGTCATTTGGTTTTACTGAAACGGTTATTGAGGATATGAAATCACTTGAAATAGATAACAATTCATAAAGAAATACGAGGCTTTCAAAAGTATTTTGACTAAAACCATAATATTTATACTACATATTGTGTTTAATCATATTCCGATAAAACAAAAACAAATATGAAAGTAAAAACTCCTGAAATGAGAGCTCTCAAGAGAGCAAAAAAAGTGTTTAGGTTCTGGTACCGAATTTTGTTAGAAACAGAGCACATGGACGATATCGATAACCGCAAAGATTTCCAATCGGCATTATTGGTCGTTGAAAATTTAGCAAAGAAAAGAGAGGTGTAAGCCTCTTTTTTTTTATATTTATTTCTTATAACCAAAAATACTATAAAGATATGTATGGAAAAACTGATTCGGAAAAAGAGTACTTTGAAAGAAAAGAAAAAGATTCACCCTTGACAAACGAAGAAAGTTTGTTACGGGAAATTGCAAACAACACCAGGAGCATTCGGATGAATGTACTTTTCTTTTTCTACTTTATAATTGCAGGACTGATAGGGTGGTTATTTTTATTGGCAAAATAATTTCAAGTGCTTTAGGGTTAAGAGATGTGCAAATGCACATCTTTTTTTTTGCCCTTCCATTTTATATTTGTACGTTTGTCGTGCAAAAATACTCTGGAGCAATCCAGAAAAAAATTTTAACGATAGGAAGCGGTCCAAGGTATTTACCTAAGAGGTCGCAGATTAAACCGAAAGGCTGTAAGTCTACTCTCCGAGTATTTTTGCAACCCTAAAGGCCGCTTCCGCATACAAACATTTTTTTCGACATGCAAAAAGGAAAAAAGAAAAAAGGTAACGGCAAAAATGCTGTGCCTCAAGAAAATTGGGAGAATGCTGTCCAGTTGCTATCATTCTTCTATGAGTATTCACCAAAAGAAATCAACCGGAACCTCAAAAGGTTGATATTCTATTTTAATGTTTTGCTCAGTACCGAGTACATGGATGATCTCGATGACCGTAAAGACATGCAAAGCATTATCCTGATGCTGGAAGCGCTAAAGAAATCGACCAAAGACATCACGCCTCTCGATATTACCAATATCCAGATGCAGATGGTCAATCAAATCGAAGTCAGCGCTACCCGTGAATAAGGTAACGGTGGTGGTAACATTTCTCAATGGGGAAGTTACCACAATAAAGGATAAACCTTTTTTTTCAATCATGGAACTTTTATGGAATTCTACAGTTTACAAGGATTTGACGCCTCTTAAGATTCTAATACCATCTACAGGAAAATTGCTTTGTGCAGAGAGAGATTTGTTTAATGCTTATCTTAAGGGTGAAATTGAAATAAAGGATTTAATAGAGGCAACCGAATGCGAGGGTATTTTTAGAAACCACCATCAGATGAAGGCGGGAAAGGCAATTATCGATTCCGGTTCATTATGGAAAAAAAAAGGCAAGATGGTAGAGCTCCTCGACAATGATTATTATTATGTTTCAGATTTCGACTCCGATAACTGGATTGAAGTTTAAAGAAAAGCCACTTTATAGTGGCTTTTTTCATGTCTTAAAAACGCGATATTCCATTCGTAACATTGGGCAAAAATGTACCAATGGGCAAAGTTATTACTGACGAGGATATTAAATTAAACATTATTATCAATGGTAATGATGCGCAAAAGGAATTATTAGATTTAGAAAAATCTACTCGAAAGCTCAGTGAAGAAAATAAAGCACTTCTTCTTCGCAAAAAACTACTACAGAAACAAGGTAAGGAAGAAACTGAGGAGTATAAGAAGCTTACCGCCACCATAAAGGAAAACTCAAAAGCAATCAATGCCAATAAGGCACGTATGATTGAGCTTCAAAGGGAAATCGGGATAACCGGATTAACAATGAAGCAGCTCGGTGATCGTGCCAATCTTTTAAAAATGAAATTGCGAAATGCAATTCCCAACGGTGAGGCTTACAAAAAATACAAGAAAGAACTTGAGGAAGTCAAAAACCGTATAAGTGAGCTTTCTAGTGAGGCAGAAGGTGCAGGTGTGTCAATAGGCTCAATTGCCGATGGATTCAACAGGTATGCCGCTTTGGGCGCTTCTATAATTGCCATGTTTACCGGAGTTGTCTTATCGCTCCAAAAAGCAATAGATTTTAATGCCAAGTTATCCGATGCTCAATCGGATGTCATGAAGACCACCGGAATGACAAAAACCGAGGTTGATGAGCTCACTAAGTCATTCGGTGCACTGGTTTCACGAACCAAGAGAATTGAACTTTTAGGAATTGCTGAAGTCGGTGGTCGTCTCGGTATAGCAAAAAGGGAAATTCAGGATTTTGTGGTTGTAATGAATAAGGCTGCGGTAGCGCTAGGGGATTCGTTTGAGGGCGGTCCGGAAGAAGTGGCCGACAAACTAGGAAAGATTAAGAATCTTTATGCCGAAATTAAAAACATGGGCGTTGAGACGGCATTCAACGCCGTAGGTTCTGCCATTAATGATCTTGGTGCCGATGGTACCGCTACCGAGCAAAACCTAGCAGCGTTTACGACAAGGGTTGGAGCTTTGCCAGGAAAATTAAAACCGAGTATTGCACAGGCACTTGGTTTGGGAGCCGCTTTTGAGGAGTCAGGACTTAAAGCAGAAATTGCAGGAAATAACTACGGCAAGGTTATTTCGATTGCATCTAGGGATTTTCCTCAATTCGCTAAGGTGATGGGTGTTTCTGAAGGGAAAATTAAAGATTTGTTGAATACTGATCCTACGGAATTTTTTCTCCAGTTTGCTAATTCTCTTAAAGGTTTAAGTCTTACTGAACTGTCTCAAGTATTGGATTATTTAAAGCTGAATGATAATGAAGTAAAAATGGTTCTTGGTGCAGCTTCAGAAAATGTTGCTTTATTCCGTGAAAAAATTGATCTGGCAAACAAGTCCCTTAATGATGGAACCTCTTTGACAGAAGAGTATAACATTAAGAATAATAACCTCGCTGCTACTCTCGAGAAAATTGGCAAAAAGATAACAGCAGCATTTTCATCAGAGACAATTGTAAACAAATTAGCCGAAGCGGCTGAATGGTTTGGTCGTGTCGTGGGAGCTACTGAAGATCTCGATGGTTCTGGTCAGAAATGGAGAAACACTCTTGCATTTCTCGCAAAAGCAATTGCTGTGGTAACTGCCGCAATTATTACCAATGTGACTTGGCAAAAACTAGTAGTGTTATGGACAGGAAGGAGCACTCAAGGAACTGTGCTTTATAATCTAGCCGTCAGAGCTCGTGCTTTCGCTGAAGGTATTTCAATGATTGCGACACAAGCCTATGCCGCTACAACAATGTTGTTAACTGGAAATATACGTGGTGCCACTCAGGCATTAAGAGTAATGACAGCAACCATGATGACAACTCCCTGGGGATTATTCCTTTCCTTAATATCTGCAGTTGGAGTTGCATATTGGGCATTTTCAGAAAGCGCAAATAATGCAACCGCGGTACAAAAAACACTATCAGGGGTTCATTTAGAAGCCACAAAAAATATTGCTGCTCAGAAAAAAGAAGTTGAACTACTGGAGAAAATTGTCAAGGATGAAAATGTTGCAGAAGAAACTCGTATAAAGGCACTTGAAAAATTAAATCAACTGATTCCTGATCATATCGGTGTACTTACGCTTGAGAATATCAAATTGATGGAAGGAACCGATATCCTTAAGAAGTATACAGATGAACTTTACAGAAATGCTCGAGCAAAGGCAGCACAAACCAAGTTTGAAGAATTAGCGAGGCAAAAGCTTGATGTAGAAAATAAAAAAGGAAGGGATTTCCGTGAAGATAAGTGGTACAGTTCCAAATGGGATGGTAATCAAAAGATACAGCAATTCAAAGATAGATCTGAAATAGAGAAATATGTATTAGAAACTTTCGGTAATGAAATAGGAAAAAGGACCGATAAGAACACTGGAGCCACTTTGGTGAACAAGCAAAAATTCAATGAGCTTGTAGAAAAATTCATGAAAGAATCCTATTTGGATGAAAAAGAAGCTGCTTTGTCTGAAATTGAAGCACAAATGAAAGCGCTTGAAGGCGATTTGATGACGGCTGCAATCGATGACCTAAATAGTTCAGAAGCAAAACCGAACACTTGGGTACCAGGAACGGATGAAGGAAAGAAAAAGAAAAAATATGATGATTCCTATTTAGAGGCAGAACGTCGAGCTCGAGAGGAATTGTTCCAGGCTTATCTTAAATCTGAAGAAGACAAAATTAATTTGATGGTTGACGGCTATGAAAAGCAGTTGGCGCTTGAGAAATTGAACCATACTCGAAAAATTCATGATCTGGAAATGACAAACGAATCCATCAATATTCTGATGGAAAAACTAAATGTCGATCTTCTCCAGGCACAGAAAGATGGTGATACTAAAAAGGTAACCTCTATTCGAAATCAGCAAAGGTTATTGTTGGCCAGACAAAAAGATATTAATGATCAGATTTGTTATGAGGAAGAACTTACAAAACTCAGAATTGGCACTATTCAGGAAAAGGCGGCCAATGAACATTTAGAAAAGGAAAAAGCTGATTATGAACAGCAGAAAATTCTTCGCGCTACAAAATTCAATGAAGAGTTAGCAACATTAGGAAATAATGAACGCGCAAAAATAGAATTAAGAAAACAGTTTGCTGAAGAAGAATTAAAGAATGAAGAAGAATACCTACGAGTATTAATAGACCGTCTCAATAGTATAGCTGGAAAAGGAAAGTTTACAAATTTCGATTTATCACTTTTATCACCAGCACAGGTTGAAGAATTCACTCGTGAAGCTGAAAAAGTAGGACTAACACTTGCTGAACTTATAGCGAAAAAAAACCAATTAAATGGAAGTGGAGATGTAAAGGAAAACCTAAAATCTTTAGGGTTGGGTGGTGCCGGAACTGACATACTTGGTTTTACACCAGAAAATTGGGAACAGTTTTATGCTAATCTTCAAGAAGGTAAGCATGGCATTAATTCTATGCTTTTCGCCGTTCAGGCACTAACTAATTTATGGAGTAAATATTCTGAATTTGTTTCAGCGAATGAAAATGCTCAGCTGAAAAAATTCGAGAAAACTTCTGATGCTAAGAAAAATAAATTGAAACGTCAGCTGGATGCCGGTTACATTTCTCAAAATCAATACAACAAGGCCATTGAAACTATTGATAGGGAACTTGAAATGAAGAAAGCTAATTTGGAGTATAAGCAGGCAAAAAGACAGCGCACTATCAATATAGCCAATGCAATTGGAGGAACAGCATTAGCAGTAATAAATGCATTGCAAACGCAACCATTTTTCCCATTAGGATTGGCTATGGCTGGAATTGCAGGTGTGATGGGAGCGTTGCAGGTAGCAACAATTATGAAGACCCCACTTCCTTCAAAGGGATATGAAAAAGGTTTGTATCCTGATTATGTAGATGTTCAAAGGGAACAGGATGGGAAATTGTTTCGTCCAAAATATGGAGGTAAATTAAAATCTGGATTAGTTTCAAAAAACACTTTAATGGTAGCCGAAGGGAATAAGCCGGAAATGGTTATTGATAATAAAGCCTGGACAAAAATATCACCGGAAGTTCAACAAGCGCTGATACGCGAAATTCAAGGGGTAAAAGGTTTCGAAAATGGATATTATAAAGATGGTTTGCTATATTCTGGGGTCACTCCAGATAAAAAACCAGAAGATAATCCGCCTCAAGATACCGGTGTCATGATGCAGCTGTTAATCAAAGTGGTCGCCGAAAATACTGAAGCAATTAATGATTTGAAGTCCAGACCTCTTGAAGCTGTTGTAGATCCTAGGAAATTAAACAACATCAAGGAATTAAAAGATGGATTTAAAGTATATGAGGATCTTAAAACAAAACAAAAAAAATGAGCTACAACAAATATCAAGTAAACAATATTTTCGCAGAACCTAGATTAAACGCTATCAGCGATTTCATCATTGAGAAATTAATGGAAAAGTTTCCTAAAAGCGAAGATGAGGAATTTAATGAAAATATCCTCGAAGGCTTCATTCTTTCCGGAAAAGCTAGCGCAATATTGCAGGGCGATTTGGGGAGTATAAATAATGTGGTTTTTGTAACAAACAAGACTCAGATTTATAATTGGCTGATAGAAAATATTGGTAAGGTTTTAAGATGCAAGCAAATATCTTTCAAAAAAAGAATTCTTTTTTATCCTCATCCGGACTTATATTTTGAAGTTTGGTTGATGGAGACAGACCTGGAGATAATACCCATAAATGAAATAAACATTCAAATCCTAAGTCAAATACCAATTGAAACTTTATAATTATGCCAGTTAATTACACCAATCCCAACAATAACACTGTAGAAAATGATCAACCTATCTTTCAAGATTGGGGACCTGTTCCCAGTGTAAAGCACATTTATAAAAGCATAAATATTCCTGGTATTCCAGAACCTGAAAATATTTTATTGAAAATTAAAGATGCCATTGGTGCTTATCCTCAATGCGATACTTTTAGATTGACATATCTGAAACAATTTGAACCTTCCAATGTAGTTGCCTGGTTAGCTCCGTTTTCATATGATTCCAGTGAGCCGGTTACATTTGGCCATTTATCAATCGAGGAGAATGGTTTGGAGTTGATTTTTCCGATAGAATTAATAAATATCAACTTATTGCCTTTGGGTATTTACAAGTTTAGGCAGGTTTTGTCATTGCAGGGTAGATCGGGTGGCTCACTGTGGCAGGAATTAAGCTATATTAATTTTGATACATTTCTTCATATCGTTGATGATTTGGTTTTTTATGCCCCAAAAAATATAATATTCACCCACACTGTCGGCACGGTTCCGCCTGCTCACCAGATACAAATGAATGGTGTGAGCTGGAGTTTAGTGGGAACTCCTAGATATTTACTTTTTTCGACTGATCCCTCAGTAACAATTCAAAATGTATCTGATGAAACTGGTAATTTTCAGATAGCATCTGGTACTGGCGAAAAGACAGTCAGTATTACACTGACAAACTTTTTTGATCAGCCATCTGCTCCGGGAACTATACCAATCACTCTTTTTATCAATCAATTAAAAGTGAAATCAGGTTCGGTTATAGTCGATTATGTGGATGTAAGGGTAAGGAAATTGTTTACTCAGGTTCTGGAGCTTTCCCCGGACCAATTAAATTTTATTGCGATTAAGAATGTAAACGATCCTGCACCTCAAAATATAATTTTTACATGTAATGTTCCTGGCTATGTTCTAACGTATTCGCCTTGGCTTACTGTTACTGTTGAACAAACTTTGATTGATGGTCAACCAGAGCAAGTTTTAAGAGTAACAACAATGTCAACCTTTAACCTTGAAGCCGGTATTTATATCGGACACGTTACAGTGACTGCGGTAATAGGAGGCATTGAAAAAATTGAAACAACAATAATCAGGTATCAAATTGACGATCTTACCTCAATACCCTATGAGTATGGACAGTTTGCTTTTACTTTAGATAAAAAATCAATCTCTTTGCTAAGCTTCAATAGCGCAACTTACATACAAATGAAAACGGAAGTTAAAACATTTGATTTTTTCACGGGCTTGGAAAAGAATTATTCTGTTCCGGAGAAAATAGGATTATTTCAAGGAAAAGCAAAAATAAATATAGGCAGGAGGATTCATCAGTTATTGAATAAAAATAAAAAACCAGATGAAAACATCTTTCAGTATAAGCCTGCGAAGGTTACCATGTTTTTTGAAGAAAGAAATTTGTCTGACAACACACTCATTAGGAGTGAGAATTCTGATGAATTTCTTTTTGTTGCGGGTTTGAGTGAGGGTTTTTCAAAATTCGGATTTTTAAAGTTCAACCGGATGCCAGAGCGAGTGACAAAGAATGAATTCAAGTATTTCAATATTCTCGTTCCTGCAGGTGAATTTAATTTTTTGGTGTATAAAAATGGGGTTGAATACAGCAATCAGATGTTGTTGCCTTCAGACGGTCATATTATGACAAAGAAACTGTTTTTTGAAGAATTTAACCAGGGCGATAAAATTGAGGTTTCTTTAAAGAATGAAACTGGAGAAACTGATAGATTAATTTTTTATGTTATTCCTGAAGGAAAATATTCCAACCATATTATTTGGGAGGATATTTTTTTATTGAAGAGCAGTATCGAATGCCATGGGAACTTCACAATCAAATCTGATTTCACTTTTGTTTCTGCCAACAATTATGAAGATTTTGTTTCTCAGCTTGAATACCTTGATATAACAAAAGTAGCTAAAGTTACAATAAATACAGGTTGGATTCTCAAAACTCAGGTGGACAGCATTGAAAGCTTGATGCGCTCTAAAAATGTTTGGATAGGTTTAAAGGAAAAGAAAGTTTCTCTGCGACCATTGAACCAATCTTTAGTCAATGAGGATTCCGAGCGAGAATTGATAGACTACACATTAGAATTTCAAATTAATCCAGAAACCAATGAAGAAACTTATAGGTTCTAATTTTGAATTAGATTTAACACCATATAAAATTACGGATACAGAGGAAAATAGCTGGTTCTCCGATTCATTTACTTCAAAAGTAACGTATCCTTTTGATATTGATATGACGGATGAGCTCGACATTGCTTTCGGCTTTCTTTCCTCAGATAACACTTCTCCTGAAACGTTGTATAAAGCAATGTATTATGAAAACGACAGGATTCACGATGCAGAATTTGAAATACTTGAGATAGAAGGTAAGAGGCTTCAGTGTAGTTTCGAGTATGGTCTGGAGGAATTTCCTTCCTGGAATAAGAAGCTTTCGGAACTTCCATTGCATAAGTTCGATTTGGTGGGTAAAGACATTTATGAGTTTGCAAAGGAAATGATTGATAAAACATATCCTGAAGTAGATTTTTGCTTCCCTGCTATCCACACCGATCAGTTTTCAAAAGACGACGATTTGTGGTCCGAATTTCAAGAAATGATCAATTGTTATAGAAATGGTGAGTTTGTCCGCAATGATTTCGATTCTGAAGAAATCCTCTCATACAATAGAAATATAATGCAACCCGTTCCGTTTTTCCTGTATCTGATAAAAGCCGGGCTTGGCAGCTATGTTTTAGAAGGAGATGTGTTGACGGATGAAAAGCTTTTGAATAATGCGGCGTATGCTCCGGTAGAATACTTCAGAAAAAGAGTGCCACCAGAATTATCAATTTTCATGATGGGCGATGAATATATATCGTCGCCACCAGAAGGTCCTAGCTGGGGATTTTATCAGGCAATTATTAATGTAGACAGATGGGGCAAGTATGTCCTTCAAGGATCTGTCCAAAGAATATTACCCTCGTCGTTTTTAGGGAATGTAAAGGTCTCATTTAATGGAGTGGTAATTTATGATAATGATACAACGGATGAATATGTGGCACTTGAAGTTTTTTTTGAAACAACAAATTCAGATGTAAACATTCTGACCATTACGACTGTAAGTCAAATAGACATTGAGAATATTATTTTCAGTCTCGAGGTAATGATGCTCGATGAATATGATGAGTTTGGCCAATCGATTCCTGTAATACAAAATGAGGATAAAATTGATTTGACCAGGGCAGTTCCGGATATGACTTTTGGAGAATATTTCACCATGGTTTGTAACTGGAGAAATTATGATTATTACATCGATGGAAATCGTGTAATAATGAACAGGATTCAAAATCAGATGGACTTTGATAATATGATTTCGCTTGAAAAGTATGAAGTAAAGACACCACTTAGAAAAGCCCAGCAAGGAATGTCGTTCCTACTTAAATTTCAGGACTTGGAAAGCAATACATATAACTATAAATATGATTCAGTTTTTCACAGCAAATCCGGGTATGTTTATTCGGACTACGTTGAAAATAAAAAAACAAATACGATTGAAGTTAATGCCCTACCACTTCCTTTATTAAATAGAAACGGAATTGAAACCGCACACAGTTTCGAATATAATACTTCAAAAGTATATGCGGTTGTCTATCCTGGTCTGACAAATGGAAAAAATAAAACCTTGGATCCGGTTGAAATTCTAATGCCGGCAATACATTTGACAAACTGGTTTATTTGGTTCAACTTTAGAATAAATTCTCAAGCATATAAGTGGTCCTTCAAAGCTTTCAGTGCTGACATTCTCAGCTTGACAGTCAAATCCAAAATCTATGCGTACAAAAATCTTCACTATATAAAATCATTAATTCGCACTCAAATAGAGCCTGATATATATGAAGTTGAAATCGAAACCGAATCATTTAAATAGTTTATCCATAAAAAATACTTGTTCATTCGCTTCGGTTTCCAAGATGTGCACGTAGATCATTGTTGTGGTTATCTTTGAATGCTTCAATAACTTCTGCAGTGATTGAACATCACCGCCAATTTCCTTTCTCAAAAAGCATGTGGCAAATGTGTGCCTGGCAACGTGAAAGGAAATTGTTTTTTTAATTTTGCATTTTTTTGCAATAACCTTCAACAGCCTGTTCATTGCTTCAGGAGTATATTTCTCTACGAACAGATCTTCATTTCCTGTGACAATTTCCTGAGCCTTGAGATTCAATTTAAGATTCTGATCCTTTGTGGTTTTTGTGTTGACAAAGGCAATTTCATTGAAAGAAAGATCACATCTGTCAGTTTTCATTACGTCACTGAGACGCATTGCTGTCATGCATGAAAAAAGAAAGTATCCCAAAGTAAGTCTTTCAGAATAATTTATTTTCGAACCTTCATAGAATTTGAACAATTTAAGTAGTTCTTCAGGATTAAGATAAGCCCTATTTCCAACCATTGAACCTCCCTTGACATCATCCAAGTCGAGCATCAATTTAATGCCATCTTTCTGTGCCAATCTTAAGAATTTTTTCAAAACAATAATGTTACTGTTCTGCGTTGTTTTCTTATTTCTTTTTTTTACGGCTAACCAATTCCTGAAGCTTTCAAAGAATTTGTCGTCAATCGTATTGAATGGGATGTGTGGATTGAATTTTTTTAATTTGAACCCTACAGCTTGATATCTCCTGTAGGTGCCCTTGCTTCCATAATTGTGTCTGTCATCTTCAAGCTTTTTTTCAAAATAGGCAACGAAATTTACTCGAGATAATCCACCGGTCCATGCTTCTCTAAAGAGTTTTGGTGTTAATAGGATGTCATTAAGCCTAAAATGAATCTTGATATCACTGCACTTAGATGTTATCTTTTCTAAAAGCAAATTTAAATCCTGGGCATTCGGATGCTTTTTATCAAGCCTTTGCTTTTTCTGGTCAAATAGCTTTGCATTGATATCGATCTCAAGAGGGATTCTTTCCCTTTCATAATTTCCGGCTACATCCAGGTAGAGTGGAGATTGCCCGGCCTTGTTTACATAGGCTCTCGCCTTAATTGTACATGTTGTTGTCACAGAAAATCGTTTTGTGTCAACGATTGTGTCAAATAATCTTTCGGAATTGCTTAAAATCATGGCATTGTAAATTTTTTGGGTAATAAAAAAGCACACTATAACTCGGGAAACCCCTTATTTTAGTGTGCTTACAATGCTTTTTAATTAAAGCTAGTGACCTCGACTGGATTCAAACCAGTAACCTTCTGAGCCGTAATCAGATGCGCTATTCAGTTGCGCCACGAGGCCTTTAATTCGGGTGCAAATATAGGGAAATATGCGTAACTTGCAAATCAAAATCAATATAAAATTAAAAAAATGTCAATAGACCAGTACATCCGCGGCATACAAGATTTTCCAAAACCGGGAATCAACTTTAAGGACATAACGCCACTGCTCAACGATCCGGAAGCCAGAAAGGAATGTTTAAAGTTGTTAGTGAGTAGTTTACGCGACAAAAAGATCGACAAGGTAGTAGGAGTGGAGAGCCGTGGTTTCTTTTTCGGGATGTTGTTGGCGCAGGAATTGGGGGTTGGTTTTGTTCCGGTAAGAAAGCCAAAAAAATTACCGTTTGCTGTAATTTCGGCTTCGTATGAATTGGAATACGGTACGGATACGCTCGAAATCCACACCGATGCCATTCAAAAAGGCGAGAAGGTATTGATCCACGACGATGTGCTCGCGACAGGCGGAACCGCAAAAGCCGTAGCAGAATTGGTGGAAGAATTAGGAGGCGAAATTGTGCAGTTCAATTTCCTGATGGAATTATCGTTCCTAAACGGTAGAAACAAGATCAGCCAATACGAAATCTATTCCCCTTTGGTCTATTAATCCAGCGCCTTTTTGGTGACATAATATTTCCAACCAATAATGGCCATCTGGAATTTGGTCGCCTTGGCAAGGTCCAAACCCTGCTTGGTATAATTCGGGAGCAGCCACTTGTTTAGTTTTGCTAGGATTTTAAACATAATATATTTATTTATCTGAAGATGTTTCCAATGCTGTTGAATATTCTGCCGAAGAAAGTACGTCTCTGACAACCGACTTCTCCTAAAAGAATGCTTTCCGCCTGTAAAGATATTTTTAAAGCTTTTGTTCTTGAACTAATTATTAATTCTTCTGTTTTGTAACCGATATAAGAAATAGATAGTTTATCTCCTTCCTTAACTTTTATCGTAAAGTTCCCATTGAAATCAGTCTGATTGATTTTTAGTGTGTTCTTTATATGAATACTGGCTCCAGGCAAAGGAATATTCTGCTCATCATAAATAGTCCCGGAAACTTCTAGAGAATCTTTTTCTTTACTAAGTTTTGTTTTTCTATCATGCGGTTTCTTTGTGTCAGTCTGTTCAATCGTTATAGTTTCTTGTGCTTGCATCTCAATATTGCCAAGCTCTAGAAAGCTAATTGCCGAAGTGGCAATTATTATCCAAGGTGAGTTTTTTTTGCTCGGTAGAATTAATTCTCTATTGACTTGGGAAACATTAAACCTTCCACAAATATTTTTATTATTTTTTAGAGCATTTGCGATTTCCCTGTCTGATGAATTTGTAAAATCAAAAACATCCTTTTGGCAAGAAGTACAAAACCTTCCTTTTTCAGCAACAGACATTTCTTGCCAGTTTTGCTTGCAAGGTTTAGGGATTGTTATGTAATTGATTTTGGACATAAACAAATATAAAAAATAATTGCAGGCTGTATAGCCTGCAATTAAATAATTATCTTATAAGATTTACTCCTTGATTCTGATTTCAAACATCTTATCCCAGTTCTTTCCCGTAACAAAGAAAGTCTTTGTTTTCGCATTATAGGCAATTCCGTTCAAGACATCAACATCAGGATGTTGTAATACTTTTGTTTTCAAATCTTTTAAATCCAAAATAGCTTCAACAGCACCCGTTTTTGGATCGATAACGGCAATGGCATCTCTCTGGTACACGTTTCCGTAGATTTTTCCATCCACCCATTCCAACTCGTTGACATTTTTCACTTTTGCCGAACCGGTGTAGATATTGATATTGTCAACCTCTTTCAAAGTCTCAGGATTTAAAATCCAAATCTTCTCACTTCCGTCCGATTGGTAAAGGTTTGTTCCATCGTTCGTCAATCCCCAGCCTTCCATCTGGCGGAAATATTTAAAGGTCTTTTCCCTCTTGAAAGTGTCTGCATTATATACAAAACCGGTCATTTCTCTATAGGTCAGCTGATATACCTTGTTGTTCAAAACCGTCATTCCTTCGCCAAACATGTTATTTTCCAGATCAACCTGCTTGTAGACTTTACCCGTTTTATAATCGGTTTTTCTCAAGCTCGAAATCCCTCTGATACCCGTAGAGTTTCCAGCGCCATTGCCTGTGCTTTCAAACAGCGTGTCGCGGTAAAATTCCAAACCTTGCGTATAGGCCTTGATGTCATGCGGATAGACATTCACAATTTCGTACGACAATAATTTCGGTTGGATGCCCGAAACCAATTCTACTCGTGTTTCCGTTTCCTGGTGCTCGCCTTCAAAGTAAACCAGCGCTTTCAGGTTTTTATAACCCAGTTTTTCATTGGTCAGATCAAACGCGATCTTCTCGGCACCTTTCTTCGAACCGATATTTTTGTTGTTCACATAGTAAACAATACTGTCAATTTTTTTGTTTTCGGCATTCAAAATCCCCATATCAATCGACTCTCCCGGCTTGTATTGTTCCTGAAGTTGCGCTCCATCAAAGCTGAAATGACTTTTTTTGGAATTATTTTCGTCCCCACAGCTAAAAATTGTCAAGCCTAATAAAATGACTGATAGTAAGTTATGATTTTTCATGATTGAATTTAAATTTATGCAATATACAAACATAATGAATATGCGCTTTTACACTTGCAAAAATACAAAAAGATTGTATATTTGCACCGGCAAGTCCTACACGACCAGCTCCTGCAGACTCCCCCAGGGTGGGAACACAGCAAGGGTACGTGGTTGAGCGGTGCGATGTAGGTAGCTTGCCATTTTTTTTTAATCTTCCCTTGTTGGAGGATTTTTTTTTGGAGCAAAATGAAGGGTTTCCTTTTGAACCATATTCCTGCCTTCCTTCCAAATCTTTTTATTTTTTAAAGAAAAAAATAAAAAGGATTTTCCCTCCAGTCAGGGCTAGATTAAAATCAAAAGGCATTCTTTTAACTTCGGACCAATACTGTCGATATACTTCAAAGTAAAATCTTAATAAATCTTAGATTTCTTAATGGTTTAAATTTTCAATGAAATTCATCAAATAAAAAATCCAAAACACTAAATTTGAACACAATTTGAGATCATCAAATTACCAAATCATCAAATAAATAAAATGTCCAAAGTAATACTCATCACAGGAGGTTCCTCCGGAATCGGAAAATCAATAGGCGAATTCCTGCACCACAAAGGTTTCATCGTTTACGGAACCAGCCGGAATCCAGTGAAAGTGCTCAATTCTGTATTTCCATTGGTAGCACTCGATGTTCGAGATGTGCAAAGCATCCAAACAGCAGTGGCTAAGATCATCCAGATTTCAGGACGCTTGGACGTGGTCATCAACAATGCAGGAGTGGGCATCACCGGACCTTTGGAGGAAATTCCAACCTCTGAAATCAAGAACAACTTCGAAACCAATTTCTTCGGTCCAATAGAAGTTATGAAAGCCGTTCTGCCCCAGATGCGTTCGCAAAAATCTGGACTTATTATAAATGTAACCTCAATCGCAGGCTATATGGGCTTGCCGTACCGAAGTGTTTACTCCGCTTCAAAAGGCGCTTTGGAATTGATTACAGAAGCCTTGCGGATGGAAGTAAAATCAATGGGGATCCACATTACGAATGTTGCTCCAGGCGACTTTGCGACCAACATTGCTTCAGGACGTTTCCACGCTCCGTTGATTCCAGGCTCGGATTATGCGGTTCCTTACGGAAACACGTTGAAAATGATGGACGAACACGTAGATTCAGGAAGCAATCCAAACGAAATGGCTGAAGCGGTTTATAAGATTATCAAGACTCCAAATCCGAAAGTACATTATAAGGTAGGCGTTTTTATGCAGAAGTTTTCGATTGTCTTAAAGCGCATCCTGCCGGATAAAGTGTATGAAAAAATGTTGATGAATCATTATAAGTTATGAGAGAAGTAATGCAACCCATCATAGGGATTCTTGTAGTTGTTTTTGTTTGGTATGTAGTTCGTTCAATAGCCAAAACTTTTAGCAAGATCAATGTAATCGAAGAAAATCAAGAGGATATTGAAAATTTGCTGAGGGAAATAAAAGAGGAGTTGAAAGAATTAAATAAAAACAATTCTGAAAAGAAATTATAAATTGTAATTTCGCAACGTTTTAAAAATAGCCACAAAGTCGCAAAAGGCCCAAAGATTAAAAGGATAATTTAACGACTTCTTGTCTTTGTGGGAAGAAAAATAAACACACAATTAAATATATAATAGATATGAAGTTTTTTATTGACACGGCAAACCTGGCACAAATCAAGGAAGCACAGGAATTAGGCGTTTTAGACGGTGTAACTACAAATCCATCGTTGATGGCAAAGGAAGGAATCACAGGAAAAAACAACATCTTGAAGCATTATGTAGACATCTGCAACCTTGTAGACGGTGATGTAAGTGCAGAAGTGAACGCTGTTGATTACGAGGGAATGATCAAGGAAGGGGAGGAATTGGCTGACTTGCACGATCAAATCGTAGTGAAATTGCCTTTGACAAAAGAAGGAATCAAGGCATGTAAATATTTTTCTGATAAAGGAATCAAGACAAATGTTACGTTGGTATTTTCTGCTGGACAGGCTTTATTGGCTGCAAAAGCGGGAGCTACTTATGTTTCGCCATTCATTGGTCGTTTGGATGATATTTCTACAGATGGTTTGGCTCTGATCGAAGAAATTCGTTTGATTTTTGATAACTACGGTTACGAAACAGAAATCTTGGCGGCTTCAGTTCGTCATACGATGCACATCATCAATTGTGCTAAGATTGGTGCAGATGTTATCACTGGACCACTTTCTGCAATTGCTGGTTTATTGAAGCACCCATTGACAGATATCGGATTGGCACAATTTATCGCTGACTTCGAGAAAGGAAATAAATAGTATTCGGTTTTCAATCTCAGTATTGAGATGAACAATAAATAACATAAGCAAAAAGGCGATTTTCAAATTTTAAAATCGCCTTTTTGCATATCTAATTCCGAATTTTGATAACTGAAACTTACCTCAAGTGTTGCTCAAACTTCAAATCGAATAAACTCACAAAAGCATTGTCGATTTTTCCATTTTGATCCGTTAGGATTGTTCGGTGGATTTTATTGACCACCCATTTTTCCTTCAGGTCTTCAAAATCATCTGCGCGGTATTCTTTGATACCTTTGAATTTATAATTGGCAAGTGAAGCTTTCCATTTGGCCTGATTCTCATCCACACAAATCGCTACAAAATCATAATCTGGATGTTTCTTCTGGAATTCCAAAACTTTTTTATGCACCGCAACCAAATGCGATTCCAAGTTCTTTGTCCAGAAAAAGAGAACGGTTTTCTTCTTGATGATTGATCTTATGGATTGTACTTTTCCATCAACGTCAACCAAATTTACTTCTGGTAAAGCATTTCCGGTCTTCAAGGATTGGATGGCATTTCCAATCTTAACAATCTCATTATGCTGGTCCTTGTCAGTTGATAGAGAATGGTATTTGTCTAGGAATTTCTTGTTGTTTACAATGTTTTGGTCTTCCAATAAATAGGTAAATGCAATATTATTCAGTACAATATTTTTGATTTTTTCATTCTTAAAAAGGGTATCGGCAATGTTCAACTTCTTGATGTTCACTTCAAGTGCCTTGTCAATTTCAGAAACGTTGGCAAACTCCTTGTCGGTCGCCACATTGTTCATCATATTGGAAAGATAACGTACAAATGGAGAAAAATTTGTAAAATCAGCATTATTGAAGTCGATGTTGTTTCGGAAATCATAATAATCCTTTGGCAATTTGTCTTCGATATTTTCGCCAGTTCGCATCTGGTGTACGATTGGATAAATTTCTTTTTTGGAATAATGGAAGAAATCCAACGAAGCTTTGGCATATTTGTCAAAATCCTCGCTCCATTTTAGTTCTTCTTTTTTCTTGTTGTAGAAGGTTTCTTTGGATTTATAGGAAGAATCAATATTGCTTGAGAATTTTTGCAAATCATAATCAAACACTTCAAACAATTTGTTCTTGTCGTCTTCATTCTTGAGATACAATTCCATCATGAAGTTGTTCTTTTCTTCGCCTCTTCCGCAAAAGATGATGGATTCATCAAAATCCTGCGAATTGATTCGAACCATCAAACTGTCGTTCTTGTCAAAATATACATATTGGTACTCAGGCTCATGCTTAAAAGAATATAAGCCTGGAGCGAGCGAGTCAAACGTTTTAAAGAAAGTATTATCCTCGTTTAGCGGAATGGTATCAATAACCTCTGAATCCTTGCAAAAAAGCACATATCGATTCGTTGGGTTTGTTACTTCTCCACCAAAATAAGCCGTGAAATTATCGTCCTTAAATTTTTTATTGCAGGAGCAGAACCCCAAAACCAATGAAAGAGATAAGAGTAGTCTAACGTTTAAGTTATGCATTGTAGAATGTTATGGTGAAACAAAAATATTTACTTGGAAGTGATTTTACTGTTAATGCATCGTTAAATAAGAGTTTCAACTTATTTATATAGATTGGTTTAAAATAAAATGAAGCAGGGGTAATTGTCCAAGTTTGGCGTGTAATTCACTGCTACAATTCTAAACTATTTTTCGTACTTTTGCAAAACTTTTTAAAAAATACAATCAATGTTAACAGTAAATAATTTATCAGTACAGTTTGGCAAGAGGATCTTGTTCGATGAAGTAAATACCGTTTTTACACACGGCAATATTTACGGAGTAATTGGAGCCAACGGTGCTGGAAAATCTACTTTTCTTAAAATAATTTCAGGCGATATGGATCCAACTTCGGGACATATCCACCTTGAGCCAGGAAAACGTATGTCGGTTTTGAACCAGAACCACAATATGTTTGATGAGCATACGGTTCTTGAAACGGTTATGATGGGAAATAAAATCCTGTATGCCGTTAAGAAAGAAATGGATGCGCTTTATTTGGACTACACAGATGAAAATGCCGATAGGATAGGAGAGTTGCAGGTGCAATTTGAAGAGATGAACGGTTGGAATGCCGATTCTGATGCGGCTTCTTTGCTTTCAAGTTTAGGCATTACAGAAGACAACCACTATACTTTGATGGGTGATTTGGAAGGAAAGCTCAAGGTTCGTGTCCTTTTGGCACAGGCACTTTTTGGAAATCCAGATTTGCTGATTATGGATGAGCCTACCAACGACTTGGATTTTGAAACCATCGCTTGGTTGGAGCATTTCTTGGCTAATTATGAGAACACCGTTATTGTTGTATCGCACGACCGTCACTTTTTGGATGCGGTTTGTACACATATCTCGGATATTGATTTTGGAAAAATAAACCATTATTCCGGGAATTATACCTTCTGGTACGAATCGAGCCAATTGGCAGCGAAGCAAAGAGCACAGCAAAACAAGAAAGCGGAAGAAAAGAAAGCGGAGTTGGAAGAATTTATACGTCGTTTTAGTGCGAACGTTGCAAAATCTAAGCAGGCAACTTCTCGTAAAAAAATGATCAGCAAGCTGAATATTTCTGAAATCAAACCTTCAAGCCGTCGCTATCCTGCGATTATTTTCGATCAGGAAAGAGAAGCTGGGGATCAGATTTTGAATGTGGTTAATTTAAGCGCTTCAGTAGATGGTGAAACATTGTTTACAGGTGTTGATTTGAACATGGCAAAAGGAGATAAGATTGTTTTGTTCTCTAAAGATTCCCGAGCTACGACTGCTTTCTACGAAATTTTAAACGGAAACCAAACACAGGATTCTGGTACTTTTGATTGGGGAATTACCACCACTCAAGCCTATTTGCCTGCAGAGAATCATTCTTTCTTTGAAAATGATTTGACCTTGGTGGATTGGTTGCGACAATATGCAAAAACAGAAGAAGAACGTGACGAAGTATATATCCGTGGCTTCCTTGGAAAGATGATTTTCTCTGGAGAAGAAGCTTTGAAAACAAGTCGCGTTTTATCTGGAGGAGAAAAAGTGCGTTGCATGCTTTCGAGAATGATGATGCAAAGAGCCAATGTCTTGATGCTTGACGAACCGACGAATCACTTAGATTTGGAGTCGATTACAGCTTTCAATAATTCATTGAAAAACTACAAAGGTTCGGTTATCTTTACGACGCATGACCACGAGTTTGCTCAAACTGTAGGTAACCGAGTAGTGGAGCTTACGCCAAATGGAGCCATCGACCGTTACATGACTTTTGATGATTATCTTGACGATGAAAAAGTACAGGAATTGAGAAAGAAGATGTACAATCTGTAATCTTTAAATCATAAAAAAAATCCCATTTCAGTTTAAATCGAAATGGGATTTTTTATTTTTATTATTTTCTGAACCTGCTTACAATCCAGATGATGACGGCGAGAATGGCAATCACAATGAAAATACCAACACCAACGCCTACATTAAAGATTCCTTCAACTACTTCACAACTTGTTGCAGTAAATAAGACCATCAACATCAAGCTAATTCTTAAAATATAATTTCTCATAATTTCTGTTTTTTAGGTTATCGATATAGCAAATATCTCAAACTTTATAAAGAATCATATTACAGAATTATAGCAATAAGTTGTAGGATTTAAAAGCAATCAGTTTACAGGAATATAGATTGTAAATACGCAACCTTCACCCACTTTTCCGTCGGCGAAGATAAAACCATAATGGTTCTCGACAATTTTTTTGACAATTGCCAATCCAATACCGGTTCCTTCAATTTTTTTATCGTGAAGACGTTGGAAGACTTCAAAGATTCGGTCTTTAAATTGAGCGTCAAAGCCAATACCATTATCCGTAACCGTAATTTTAGAATAAAAATTGTTGGTTGGAATTACTTCTTGATTTGGAATTTCAGAAGCTTTCACCGTAGTATTTTGAATAATGATTTGTGGTTTTTCTTTATCAGAAAATTTAATGGAATTAGAAATAAGATTAATAAGCAACTGCCGGAATTGAGACGGAATTATTTGTACTTCATTTTCTCCTATTGTAATTATGGAAACGTTTTTTTGAGCAATTTCTTCCGAAAGTTCGTCTTTTATTTCATCGATTAACGTTTTAAGATTTACAGCTTCCACCGGAAAAGATTCTGTTTTTAATCTTGAATAGGCCAATAAATCCCTGATAAGATTTTGCATCCTAAAAGCAGATTCTTGCGATCGAACGAGAAACTTTTTGCCATTTTCCGATAAATTTTCTTCCATGTCAATTATCATAGAAATAAAAGTCTGGATTTTCCGCAGAGGTTCTTGTAGGTCATGACTGGAAATGTAGGTGAACGATTCCAATTCCTTGTTCATTTTTTCAAGTGAGATATTTGAATCTTGCAGGGAATTATTACTGCTTCGAAGTGATTCGTTCAGATTTAAAAGCTCTTTCTTTCTGTATTCTAAATCATTCCTCAATACATTTGAAATTTTTAATTCCTTGGTAATTGCAAAATAGGAAACAAATAAAACCAAAAGAGAACAAATTATAATCACAATAGTAAAGATAGGAGTAAGCACTGTTTCTTGTGTTAAAGAAGTGGTTCGTTCTTTTAGCAACAAGGCCTCTTGGTCCATCATTTTATCAATATGATCCCTCAATTCATCCATTGTTATTTTGCCTTTCCTCCATGTTTCGGGTGTAATTTCTGAGGATCTGGATTGTAGCACCGCATCTTTCATCTGGTCGATTCGAGTATTGACCAACATTTCTAATTTTGAAAAATTTGATTGCTGTTCAGGATTATCAGCGGTTAAGGTCTTTATTTCTTTAAGCTTCAATTGAGTGCCGTAAATAAGGCTATTGAAGTGAGTAAGAAACCCTATGTCTTTTGCCAAAATATAACCACGATGGCCGGATTCCATATCTGCAACGGTTGAGAAAACATTTTCAAGTTCTAATTTCACCGTAGTGGTATGGTTGACCAATCCCGAAGCTTTCACTAAGTTGTTGATTCTGATGTAAGAAAATACAGAAAGCGATAATAGAACGATTATAGCAATTGTGAATAAAATTTCTATGCGATAGCGTATAAATCTCTTCATTTAACTATACTTTTAAGCATATACATTGAAAGTGAATCTTTTTTAAAAGTACCAAACATATAATCAAACCGTTTTGGATGGCTCAAGAACATAGTTTTCATTTTTAAAAGCATTAAACTGGTGGTAATTTAGGACTACTAAAATAAGAATTATATTTATAGGTATAAAATTTTTTGAAAGAAAGATTCTAGGAATGCGGCTTAAAATTTTCAAAATTTTTAGTTACTTTTACCTCCCAAACAACAAAGCATTATGGGTCAAAAAATATTGCTCACTTCAAAGGAAGTCAATATCATCCTTCATCGTTTGGCTTGTCAGTTAATTGAGAAACACTTGGATTTTTCGGATACTATTTTAGTGGGTATTCAACCTCGCGGAACTTTTCTGGCCGAGCGACTACGACAAATATTAGAAAACGAATACAACGTCAGTAAAATCAATATCGGTTATCTGGATATCACCTTCTTCAGGGATGATTTCCGAAGAACTGAAAAACCGCTTGAAGCTAATAAAACCAAAATCGATTTTCTTGTAGAAGGAAAAAAAGTCATTTTTATTGATGATGTTTTGTATACAGGAAGAAGCATTCGTTCGGCCTTGACTGCGATTCAATCATTTGGAAGACCTTCAGAAATTGAACTTTTGGTTTTAATCGACAGACGTTTCAGCCGTCATTTGCCTATTCAACCTGATTATCGTGGAAGACAAGTGGATGCCATCAACAACGAAAAAGTAAAGGTAAGCTGGGTCGAAAACGAAGGTGAAGATGTCGTTACTCTTATTACAAATTAATACACACAATATACAACACATATCAAAATGAGCGAATTAAGCGTAAATCATTTATTAGGAATAAAATATATCAACAAGAACGATATTGACCTCATTTTTGAAACTGCCGATCATTTTAAAGAAGTCATCAACCGTCCGATAAAGAAAGTTCCTTCCTTGCGTGACATTACGATTGCCAATATATTTTTTGAAAACAGTACCAGAACTAAGCTTTCGTTCGAATTGGCTCAAAAGCGCCTTTCGGCAGACGTGATCAGTTTTTCGGCGGCACAATCTTCCGTTAAAAAAGGCGAAACTTTAATTGATACTGTAAACAATATTCTTTCAATGAAAGTGGATATGGTGGTAATGCGGCATTCAAATCCTGGTGCAGCCTATTTTCTTTCCAAAAATGTAAAGGCAAGCATCGTAAATGCTGGAGACGGAGCTCATGAGCATCCAACACAGGCATTATTGGACAGTTTTACCATTAGGGAACGTTTAGGCGAAGTTGCCGGAAAAAAAGTGGTTATTGTTGGTGATATTTTACATTCAAGAGTGGCGCTTTCAAACATTTATGCACTGCAAATGCAAGGTGCCGAAGTAAAAGTATGTGGGCCTAAAACATTGATTCCGAAATATATCGAATCATTGGGAGTTACGGTCGAGCCGAATTTAATCAAAGCACTAGAATGGTGTGATGTAGCAAATATGCTCCGCGTTCAAAACGAAAGGATGGATGTGAATTATTTTCCTTCAACACGAGAATATGCCCAGCAATATGGTGTTGACAAAACTTTGTTGGATTCATTGGATAAGGAAATCATTATCATGCATCCAGGTCCAATCAACCGTGGCGTAGAGATTTCATCGGACGTTGCCGATTCGCAACAGTCGGTGATTTTGGATCAGGTAGAAAACGGTGTGGCGGTAAGGATGGCGGTAATTTATCTTTTGGCTTCAAAAATAAAATAACAAACTTCGTATCTTTGACTAAATATACTCCACAATGAAAGTAGAAACCAAAGGACATACCACAACCATAAAAGATACTCAAGGCGATTTGGGAGGATTTCTGACGAAACTCACAAGCGAATTCAAAACCTTTCAATCACATAATCTAATTGTTGATGTTTCCAAGTATAACGATTTGAAAATAAAAGATATAAAATTGTTTTCAGATTTATGTAAAGTCCATAAAAAAGCTAAGAAATCATTCGTTATCGTTGCAAATGACATCGATTTTAATGAAGTTCCTGCAAAGATGACCGTTGTCCCAACATTGCTCGAAGCGCACGATATCATCGAAATGGAAGAAATCGAAAGAGATTTAGGATTTTAGAATCTGAAATCTAAAATCAGTAATCTAAAATCTAAAATCCTTAATGAATCTTACCATACTTGGCTGTTATGCCGCAACACCTCGAACGTTTACCAATCCAACTTCACAGGTATTAGAAATAAGAAATAGGCTTTTTCTAATTGACTGTGGCGAAGGAACTCAGGTGCAATTGCGCAAAAACAAAGTCAAGTTTTCAAAAATCAACCACGTATTTATTTCGCATCTTCACGGCGATCATTTTTATGGATTGATCGGCTTGATTTCAACTTTTATGTTGCTTGGAAGAACCACCGATTTGCATATTTACGGGCCAAAAGGCATCAAGGAAGTCATTCTTTTGCAATTGAAATTATCCAATTCTTACACGGCTTACAATTTATATTTCCACGAATTGACTTCCAGCGAAAGCGATGTAATCTTTGAAGACGAAAAAGTTATTGTAAAGACAATTCCACTAAAACACAGGGTTTACACTAACGGATTCCTGTTTCAGGAAAAAATAGGTGACCGAAAACTCGACATGAATGCCATTCAAAACTACAACATCGAAACCTGTTATTACCAAAAAATAAAGAACGGAAAAGACATCGAATTGGAAGACGGAACCATAATTCCCAACGAAAAACTTACATTCCATCCGATTCCGCCAAAAAGCTATGCCTTCTGTTCCGATACCGTTTACGACGAAAGCATCATTCCGATAATTGAAAACACCGACATCCTTTACCACGAATCGACTTTCTTGGAAACCGAAGCGCATTTGTCTGAGAAAACAATGCATACAACTGCCAAACAGGCGGCTACGATTGCCTTGAAAGCCAATGTGAAACAGCTGATTATGGGGCATTATTCCACCCGATATGCTTCAATTGAGCTCTTCAAGGAAGAAGCCGAAACCATTTTCCCAAACGTCCTTTTGTCCGACGACGGCAAGACATTCGAATTTTAAAATTTGGAGCGAAGAGCTTGGGCAGAGAATAATCCTTTTTCCCGCTTTCCATTACAATCTTTTCTTTTTTTTGAATTAAAAAAAGAAAAGGATTTTCATTACAATCGGGGCTATAGAGATTATCATTTTCCCAAAAATCTCAGTAACTTAGCAACTCAGTAACTCAAGAAATGGAAGACTTAAGCAATTACAGAAGATCCTACGAAAAAAGCGAACTCATAGAAGACAATCTTCCCGAAGATCCCATTAATTTATTCCAGAAATGGTTCCACGAAGTAGATTTTGGTTCGACCGAAGAAGTCAATGCCATGACCGTTTCTACTTTTGGTTTGGATGGCTATCCTAAATCGCGAGTGGTTTTGTTGAAACGTTTCACTTACGAAGGTTTTATTTTCTATACCAATTACAATTCCGAAAAAGGAAAAGCAATCGCCAATAATCCAAATATTTGCCTCTCGTTTTTCTGGCATTCTTTTGAACGTCAGGTCATCATAAAAGGAAAAGCGGAGAAAATTCCCGAAAATCTTTCCGATGGTTATTTCGAAAGCCGTCCGGATGGAAGCAAACTTGGAGCAATCGTTTCCAACCAAAGCGAAGTCGTTGCATCACGAGAAATATTGGAACAAAAGCTTTACCAATTGGAAAAGGATTTTGAAGGAAAAGAAATTCCACGTCCGGATTACTGGGGCGGATACATTGTAAAACCTGTAGAAATTGAGTTTTGGCAAGGCCGCCCAAACCGACTTCACGACCGAATACGTTATAAATTGCAAGATGATTTTTCTTGGAAAATTGATAGGCTTTCGCCTTGAATTCTTTGGAATAATAAATACTTCAAGCGAACTAACTTTAGAATTTAATGCTTAAATTTAGGCTTGTATTTTAACCGACTATAGCCATAATGAAAAATTTAATAATAGTTAGACACGCCAAATCGAGCTGGTATGCCGTTAGCGACAAGGACCGTTCATTGTCCAGTCGGGGCGTTAAAGATGCGCATTTGGTTTCTTCCGAAATTTTACAATATTTGCCTAAAACCTTTATCATTTGGAGCAGTACCGCAAAGCGTGCTTCGGAAACGGCAACCATCTTTACGCAGAATATCTCATGTCCTTTAGAAAGTATCATCTACAAGGATGAACTCTATACTTTTGAATGCAAGGAACTTTTAAAAGTCATAAAATCCTGCAGTGATAGTTATGATTGTGTTATTCTTTTTGGTCACAATGAGGCAATCACGGATTTTGTTAATAAATTTACCGATGTTTTTGTAGAGAATGTTCCTACTTCAGGCTTTGTTTCAATTAATTTTGAGGTCAATTCATGGGAAGACATTGATAAAGGCGAGATTAAGAAGATGATTTTTCCTAGACATTTAAAACGATAATGGTAGAAAATAGATACACAGATAGAGAAAAAAGTTGGCTTTCATTTAACGCAAGAGTACTTCAAGAGGCCGGAGATTCGGCAGTTCCATTGCTGGACAGGCTTCGTTTTTTAGGAATTTTTTCCAATAATTTAGATGAATTTTTTAGAGTTCGTTTTGCCGCAATCCGAAGATTGAGTCTTGCAGGATTGTCTGGCGAAAAAGTGCTTGGCGGAATTTCAGCAGAAAAATTATTGAAGGAAATTACAGAAATTGTAATTCAGCAGCAATCGGAGAGTTTGAGAATCCTTAGCATAATTGAGAAAGAGCTCGAAGCAGAAAATATTTTTATAATAAATGAAAAGGAAATATCTAAAGAGCAGGAAAACTTTGTAAACGATTTTTTCATTCAGAAAGTAAGTCCGGCTTTGGTAACCATCATCTTGAATGATTTGGCTGAATTTCCAATATTAAAAGATACTTCGGGTTATCTTGCTGTGAAATTGGTGATGAAACCAAAAGAGAAATCTTCGATGTTGGGATTGGTAAAACCAAAATCCGAAGTGCATTATGCGGTTATCGAAATTCCGAAAACCATCAACCGATTTGTGGTACTTCCATCAAACAATGAAAAGCAGTATATTATTCTGTTAGACGATGTTATCCGATATAATCTAAGCCATATCTTTAACATATTTGATTATGAAAGTGTTGATGCTCACATGATCAAAATCACTAGAGACGCACAGTTGGAAATTGATAGTGATTTGAGTAAAAGTATGCTCGAAAAAATTGCTACCAGTGTAAAAGACAGGAGAATTGGTGAGCCTGTTCGGTTTGTGTATGATCAATCGATAGGAAAAGACACCTTGAAATTCTTCCTTTCAAAAATGCATATTGATTCTACCGATAGTATCATTCCAGGAGGAAGGTATCATAATCGACGCGATTATATGGATTTTCCAAACCTCGGAAGATTTGATTTATTGTACCAATCCAATACGCCATTGCCGGTCGAAGGCTTGAGTTTGGAAGGCAGTATTTTGGAAAAAATCAGACAGAAAGATTATTTGGTGAATGCACCATATCAATCGTTTTCCTATATCGTAAAGTTTTTGCGTGAAGCGGCTTTGGATCCGAAAGTTACGGCTATAAAGATTACTTTATACCGTTTGGCCAAAAACTCTCAAATCATCAGTTCGCTTGTAAATGCTGCTAAAAACGGAAAAAAAGTAACGGTACAAATTGAGTTGCAAGCCCGTTTTGATGAAGCCAGTAACATTTCCTATTCTGAACAAATGCAGATGGAAGGGATTGAGTTGATTTTTGGTGTGAAAGGACTTAAAGTACACAGCAAGATATGTCTCGTTGAACGAATGGAACAAGGAAAAATCAGAAGATACGGACTTATTTCAACTGGAAATTTCAATGAATCTACTGCAAAAGTATATACCGATGTGACGCTTTTAACCAGCCATCAGCAGATTTTAAAAGACGTTTCGAAGATTTTTGATTTTTTCAATATTAATTACAGGTTGCACCGGTACAAGCATTTAATTGTTTCGCCACATTATACAAGAACGCGTTTTTATCGCCTGATTGACCGTGAGATAATGAACGCACATCTTGGAAAAGCAGCATACATCAAATTGAAAATGAACAGTTTGTCGGATTTTAAAATGATCGATAAATTGTATGATGCAAGTCGATCAGGAGTAAAAATTCAATTGCAAATCCGAGGTATTTGTTCGTTGATTCCTGGCGTTAAGGGAATGAGTGAAAATATTGAAGCTGTCAGTATTGTTGATAATTATCTGGAGCATTCAAGAGTTTATATTTTTGGAAATGCTGGCGACCCGGAAGTCTTTATTTCATCTGCGGATTTCATGACCCGAAATCTCGACGGAAGAGTAGAAGTAACCTGTCCGATTTACGACAAGGATATTAAAAAAGAGCTAATCGATAATTTTAATATTGGATGGAAAGGAAACGTGAAGGCGCGTCTTCATTCAGAAAAATTAGATAACAAGTACCGGGTTCGTGGACAAAATCCAATCTTTAGAGCTCAATTGGAAACCTATAATTATTACCGTGACAAGCTGGAGGTAATTACAGAAAAATTATAATTAAGAATTAGAATTCGACCCAAATCGTAAGAAGTTATATGATTACTATAAAGAAATATGCAGCAATTGATATCGGTTCCAATGCGATGCGATTGCTGATTGCCAATATTATTGAAGAACCAGGAAAAGAAACACAGTTCAGTAAAAGTTCGCTTGTTCGCGTACCGATTCGTTTAGGACAGGATGCATTTACTGTTGGTGAAATTACCGAAGACAACATCGAAAGAATGATAGATGCAATGAAAGCATTTAAGCTTTTGATGAAGGTTCACAAGGTTGAAAAATACATGGCCTGTGCAACTTCTGCAATGCGCGAAGCCTATAATGGTAAGGAAGTTGTTGATCTGATCAAGAAAAAAGCCGATATAAAAATTGAAATTATTGATGGAAAAAAAGAAGCAGCGATTATTGCTTCAACCGATTTGCATCACCTTCTCAAAATTGATCAGACCTATCTTTATGTTGATGTTGGTGGCGGAAGCACGGAGTTTTCTCTTTTTTCCAATGCCAAAATTGTGGCTTCAAAATCATTCAAGATCGGAACCGTTCGATTGCTGAACAATATGGTCAGCGACATCGTATGGCAGGAAATCGAAAAATGGATCAAGATCAATACTGAAGAATACGAACAAGTAGCCTTAATTGGTTCTGGTGGGAACATCAACAAGCTCTTCAAAATGTCTGGAAAATTACAAGAAAAGCCTCTTTCTTATATTTATCTGAATTCGCAATTGACAGCTTTAAGCGCCTTGTCTTATGAGCAGAGAATCACTGAATTAGGGTTAAATGCAGATAGGGCCGACGTGATTATTCCAGCTACAAAAATCTATCTGAATGCTATGAAATGGAGCGGAGCAAGAAGCATCTATGTTCCAAAAATTGGATTATCAGATGGAATAGTAAAGGCTTTGTATTACGGAAAGATTTAATTAAAGTAATTTGAACCATTAAGATATTAAGTTTCATTAAGCATTTTAAACTTAATTTTCTTAATGAAACTTAATATCTTAATGGTTTTTTAGACTAAATATCCAAATCAAACGTTTTTCGAAGAATTTCCAAATTCGGATTCATTTCGTTCAGTCGGTTGAAACGATCTTGGGGCGTAAACGCACGTCGGCTGTCCATCCCTTCGTTTACAATCAAATCAATCATAATATCGTGATTGTGTAATTTTCCACGCAGATATCCCACTAAATCAAGCTTTTCACTTTCAAAATCAATCTTCGAGCCTTCATTTGGAAGTTCGTGAACAATCGTTGTACCTTGTAATTTAGGATCATTTACCAGCATCAACGATTCCATAATCTTTCGGCCTTTGTCGCCTAAACGTTGTGCATATTTGTTCCATTGCAACAGCATGTCCGTTTCGGTGAAAGCTTCGGTTGGCAGGTGAACACTATCTCTCACAGTTGCTTTTTGTGACTTCTCCAATTCTCTTTTGGCTCGAATACTGGATAAGGAAAGCGCCGAAACTTTAGTTCCAGTGTTTACTGGTGTTTCTGCTTTCGGAGTTTCAATAACAATTTCTGTTGCAATGGGTACAGTAATCACTTCAGCTTCTTCCTCATCAATAGGAACAGTCGTCGGAATACTAATAAGTTCAGGGGATGCAACAGGGATTTCTAAAACCCGTGCAAAGAAATGGTGTGGTGGAATTATATATCCGTCAACTTTTTTTTTTCTCCATCAAAAGTGATAGAGGCCAGTTGCATCAGGCAAAGTTCAACCAAAAGACGTTGGTTCTGACTCACTTTATACTTCAAATCGCAGTCATTTGCAATTTCAATTCCTTTCATCAAAAAGTCTTGTGAAGCTTTTTTAGATTGTTCAAAGTATAATTTCTGAGCTTGTTCGCCAGCCTCAAGCAAAGTCAAAGTTGCAGGCGTTTTGGATACCAATAAATCTCTGAAATGTGATGCCAAACCAGAAACAAAATGATGGCCATCAAAACCTTTCGATAGGATTTCGTTATACGCCATCAAAACCTCTGGGATTTTATTCTCCAAAAGCAAATCCGTCACGTTCACATACGTTTCATAATCCAAAACGTTCAAGTTCTCGGTAACAGCCTGACGGGTAAGATTTTTACCAGAAAAACTCACAACCCTGTCAAAAATCGACAAAGCATCACGCATCGCACCATCTGCCTTTTGGGCAATAATGTGCAAAGCATCGTCTTCAAAAGTAATATCTTGACTTTTAGCAACTTCAGCCAAATGGTCTTTCGCATCCTTAACCGTGATTCTTTTGAAATCAAAAATCTGACAACGCGAGAGAATAGTCGGGATAATTTTATGTTTTTCAGTCGTAGCCAAAATAAAAATCGCATGTTTCGGCGGTTCCTCCAATGTTTTCAAAAAAGCATTGAACGCCGCTGTCGAGAGCATGTGCACCTCGTCAATGATGTACACTTTATATTGCCCCGTCTGTGGCGGTATGCGAACCTGGTCAATCAAATTTCGGATATCATCAACCGAGTTATTCGATGCCGCATCCAGCTCAAAAACATTAAAAGCAAAATCCTCATTCGGGTCGTCATAGCCGGGTTGGTTGATTTTTCGTGCCAAAATTCTAGCACAAGTCGTCTTTCCAACACCTCTAGGCCCAGTAAACAATAGGGCGGAGGCCAAATGATTCGTTTCTATGGCGTTCAATAAAGTATTCGTAATCGCCTGTTGCCCCACCACATCTTTAAATGTTTGAGGACGGTATTTTCGGGCCGATACGACGAACTGTTCCATAGAAAATTTTGAAAAGCAAATATAGGTTTAGAAAATCCAAAAAGCAAATTCCAAAACACAATTAGTACGGCTTCTGCTAAAGTTTTTTCAGGAACTATTTCCCGCCAACATTCCAAGCTTTTTCAAAAACGGCTATTTTTCTAAACAAAAAAGGAGCTTCCGTTGGTCGCTCTTTTTTGTCAAGAAAAATGAGCCGTTTTTTTCAAAAGGCTTTCCATTCATGTCGGGGTTAGCTTCGCCATCTGAAACTTACGCCAATAATAAAATGTAGTCTGTGTTTTTTATCTTTAAGAAAAGCCTAACCTAAAACTTCAGCAATCTTTTCCGTTTCCAAAAGCCGAACCAAAGCCTCTTCTTCTGGATTCAAGTTGTTGTTTTTGATGTTTTTCTCCAACTTATAATTATTGATGGAGCCATTTTCATAACTCGCAATCACCGTTGGATGAACATAATATTTCTTGCAAACCGTTCTCGTGTTTCCCAATTTGGAAGCTACCAAATCCAATACTTCCACAATTTTTCGTTTGCATTCCGTTTGGGTTTCAAACGCACCAATTTCTTGAAAAGCAAATAATGCATTTACACTTCCAGCCCAAACCCTGAAATCTTTTGCCGTAAAATCTTCCTGCGTAATTTCTTTCAAATAATTATTGATATCGCCCGAACCAATTGAATGGTGCTTTCCTTCATCATCATAATATTGAAACAAATCCTGACCCGGAATTTCCTTGCATTGTCGAACCAAATTCACCAATTTCCTGCTTTGAAGATTGATTTTATGATTGACACCTTTCTTTCCCTTAAACTCAAATGAAACGGAAGTTTTCTCAAATTTTACATGCTTATCGCGAAGTGTCGTCAATCCAAAAGAACCGTATAATTTTTTATATGCTTCATTTCCAATTCGGATGTTCGTCATTTCAATAAGCTTCACCACTAAAGCAAGCACTTTTTCATAAGGAAGACCTTTTCGATTCAAATCCTTATCCACCTGTTCACGAATAATCGGCAAGGCATCGGCAAATCTTCTCAACCTATAAAACTTCGATTGATTCCGAATTTTGTTCCAATTGGCGTGATAACGATATTGTTTTCTGCCTTTTGCATCAATGCCTGTAACCTGCAGATGCCCATTTTCATAAGGCGAAATCCATACATTTTCCCAAGCTGGGGGAATCACAAGCTTCTTGATTCGGTCTAAAATTTCTTTGTTGCGGATTTTTTTTCGGTTTTCATCCGTATAAACGAATTCATCATTAATTTTATTTCGGTAGTAACCAATATCAGAATTGGCAGCATATCTCAAGCCAACTGCCTTCGCAGTTACCTTTGGATTGCTGCCAATTTTTTCGAGTTTAGCTTGTAAGCGATTCATTATTTGTTTTCTTGTTGACGTCCTCTGATAAACAATTCGTTCAAGGCCATTGCGGCACTATTTTCAGTAAAAGCTGATAAGCCGGCCACAAAAATTCCCTTTTCGCCACTACTGGAACTGATTCCAAAAACAGTTGCTTCGTCTCCAGGATCGCTTTCTCCTTCATATCTGTACACGTGTTCTATCGTAAAATCTTCAGGACTGTTAATAATTTTATCTTCCTGAATATTGAAGTCGGTTGTGAAACCTTTTTTGCTTAGTTCTTCTAGTGCCTTGGAAACCGTGGCATAATGATACATTTGATTTTCCATTGTTGTTGTATTTAGTTGTTTTTAATACTTTAAAAGTACAATTTGCAACTGCAAAATCGGTTACAGTATTTGTACTTAAAGTTATAATATATGCACTGATAATTGTAGCTTTGCACCGCAGACCGCCTTATCGTCGCGATTTTATATCGGGAAGGAAAGTCCGGACACCACAGAGTAGCATAGCGGGTAACGCCCGTCGGTTCCGATTTATCGGGATTAGGACAAGTGCAACAGAAAGTATGTACAGGTAATGCTGTAGTGAAACCAGGTAAACTCTATGCGGTGAAATTTCAAGTATATCGGCATTTAAGGATTACTCGTCCGTTGCCGAAGGGTAGAAAGATTGATTCCGAGAGTAATTTTGGAACTAGATAAATGATAAGGCTTCAATTTATTGATGACAGAATCCGGCTTATAGGTCTGCTTTTTTTTATAAAGTTGCTGAGTAACTTAGCAACTAAGTACCTAAGCTACTCAGCTTAAACTCCAACCCAACATTCCGAATACTTTCAATTTTTATAGAATTATCGGCGCTGAAATATTTCCGCAATCGGCTGATAAAAACATCCATACTTCTTCCTGAAAAAAAGTCGTCGTTGCCCCAAATAGCATTCAGGATTTCTTCTCTTTTTAATAATTGGTTTTTATTCTGATAGAAAAACAGAACCAAAGAAGCTTCTTTTTCAGTAAGTTGCTGGACTTTGTTTTCGAATTTTAGTTCAAGACGTTTCGTATCAAAAATATATTTTCCGATAACAATTTCATCCGAAACAGAAATTGTAGTAGTGCTTTTCTCCGACCTTTTCAAGATGTTATTCAACCTCAAAACCAATTCATCTGCTTCAAATGGCTTGATGATATAATCGTCGGCACCGAGTTTCAAACCCTTGATTTTATCTTCTTTTAATTGTCTTGCAGTAAGGAAAACAAACGGAATTTCGGGGTTAATCTTGATGATTTTTTCGGCTAACGTAAAACCGTCAATCTTGGGCATCATCACATCAAAAACACAAATGTTGAAGGTTTCTTTTTGAAATAATTTCAAAGCCTGTTCACCATCTTCCGCACAAAAAACGGTGTAGTCGTAGATTTCAAGGTATTGTTTTAAAACACATGCAAAATCAGCATCGTCTTCTGCTAGGAGTATTTTTTTCATGATTAAAACGAAGGAATACTGATATTAAATGAAGCGCCTTTCCCCAATTCGCTCACCACATTGATACTTCCCTGATGCGCCTTAATAATCTGATCGACATAATAAAGTCCCAATCCCAAACCTTTTGCATTATGAAGATTGCCTTGTTCGACACGATAAAACTTATCAAACAAAAGCGAGTGCTTGCTTTTCGGAATCCCAATTCCATCGTCTTGAATGCCTATATTAAATTGACTGTTTTCCAATGAAGTTGTAATAGTAATATTCTGGCAACCGTATTTTACAGCGTTTTCCAAAACGTTTGTAATGGCTGTTGTCAAATGAAATTTATCCAAGTTTAGATTGATTTTCTTGCTATCAAAATCAGTCAGAATTGCCACATTCGGATAAGCAATCTGAAAATCATCCACAATCGAATTTAAGAAACTTGGCATCGACACTTTCTCCTTTTGTAATTCAATCTCTTCATAACCTAAAGAATTGGTCATTACTTGGTCAATCAAATTCTGCAATCTGTTGTTTTGACGGTTGATGGTGCTCAAAACATTTTCATACACTTTATCATTTTCACGAACTTCTTTTCGTTCTAAAATCTTAGTCGAAACCGAAAGCGTCGTCAAAGGTGTTTTCAATTCGTGGGTGATGTTATTGATGAAATCCGTTTTGATGTCGCTTACTTTTTTCTGTTTGATCAAGGCTTTAATGGCAATGACAAAAAGCGTAATCAACGTCAAAATTGAGAATAAAGCAAAGACCAAAATCAACGCCATTCGTTTCCAAATAATGGTTTCCCAATTGTTCACTGAAACATACAAAGTATCTTCTGTCAATAATTTATAATCCGAATTCAATGATTTTCCGCTTGTAGTTCCCACATAATTCCGAACCAAAAACGCATCGTCCAAAGAAGCCAAATTACCATACATTTTGTTTTCGATAAAAGGCTTTTCAGCAAAAATCGTATCGGCTTCCTTTTCGTTATAAATTACAAATTTATCCAAGACTATCGCAAAATCTAGTTCCAAATTCGGAATCTCACGTTCAAATTCTTTCTGTAATTTTCTAGTCAGTTCGGCTTTAAAACTGTTCTGCAAAATGGATTTCTTGATCTGGTCTCTACGCTCAGGATCCAACAGATAATTTTCGGCCAATTCCTTATACAGCAAGTCTTTTTTATAGAAGATTGTCGAATCGATATCACTGTAATCATTGGTAATCTTTGCAATCTTGTCCTTTATTTCCGCACGAAACTGCTCCACTTTATAGTCATAAGTAGTCTTTACCAAATAGTATTGCATCGCCGAAAGGGCAATCAAAACAACGGCCGAAAACGCAATGAGCAAATTTATTTTCTGTTTCATTTTTAAGGAAATACAAGTCAAAAATAAAGCTTTTATTAGAAAGATCAGACATTAACCCTGCATTAACCTACGATTAACTTTCGCTGTGAATTTTTAAAAGCAAATTTGCACTGTTACCTAATCAGTAATGGAGTTTCAATCATCATCAAATCAAAATTTTATTTCAAAAGAGTAAATGCAAACTTTAATAATTACGCTTATGTTTCTAGTTTCCAAAACGTTCGCCTATTCACAAAAAATCCCTGAAGATTTCGGCTACCGTCATCTGAAATTCAAATATCAGAACGACCCTGTTGACATCATCGTCATCTCCAAACCAGGCGAAGAAAAAATAGCCAAACCGCTGTTTCTTTTCTGCCAAGGAAGCTTGCCTCAACCAGTCGTAAAATACGATGAAACGGGACTTTATGGAACACTACCCTTTGATGAAACACCTTTTTTAGAGGAATATCATATCGTGATTATTGCTAAACCTTTTATTCCAATAATTGCAAACGTAAACAAGCTCGGAGAAAATTATATGTATCTGAAAGATGATGAAAAAAAGCTCCCACCAAAAGGTTACGTCGAACGTAATTATCTCGATTATTATGTTTTCAGAAACAATTCCATCCTCAAGCAATTGTTCAAAGAACGATGGGTGAGGACCTCAAAACTCTTGGTAGCCGGACATTCAGAAGGAAGCACAATTGCCTCCAAGATGGCTTCCATCAACAAGAAAGTAACACACCTGATTTATTCGGGAGGAAATCCTTACGGCAGGATTATGAATATGCTTTCGCAAAGCCGTAGCTTCGACAACGACACCTTAAACGAAGGCGATAATACGATAGAATACTGGAAAAAAGTAGTGGAAAATCCCAACGAAATTGATGCTTCAAACGGAGATTCAAACAAAACAACCTACAGCTTCTCGCTTCCGCAGAAAGACAACTTGATGGGTTTGAAAATTCCAGTTTTGGTAACGTATGGTACAAAAGATTGGTCGGCATCTTTTAATGATTTGTTTCAAATTGAAGCTATCCGAGAGCGAAAACAAAACCTGTCGTTTAAAAGTTATTTGAATCTGGAGCACAATTATTTTCCCATCGATAAAAATGGAACTGTAAACGAAGAAATTTATAATTGGGATAAAATAGCTTCGGATTGGCTGGATTGGTTAGAAAAAACAAATAAGTAAGAATGAAGCAAATCATTTTAGGCATATTAGTAATGTCATTTGGTACCACATTTTCACAAGTTGAAACCAAGAAAGACTCAACAGTCAATGAGCTAAAGGAAGTAACTATTGAAAACAAAAAGGAAACCTTCAAATACAAAAACGGCAATATCAAAATTGATGTGGCCAACTCCGTTTTCAAAGCCATTCCAAACACCTTGGATTTGCTTGCAAAACTTCCAAAAATCCAAATCAGCCCCGATAAAGAGTCAATTTCAATCATTGGAAAAGGAAATCCGTTGCTTTATATCGACAACCAAAGAGTAGATATGAACTATCTGAATACGCTTTCAGTTGATGACATCAAGACCATCGAAATCATCAACAATCCTTCGTCAAAATATGAAGCAGATGGCCGTGCCGTGATTTTAATTACCAGAAAATTGAGTAGGAAAGAAGGCTTTCAAACCATCTTATCGGAGACCGCTTCTTTCAAAAAAGAGTTTAATAATTATGCCGGAATCAATTCTTTTTTAAAACTGAAAGACACAGAAGTCAAGGCAAACTTCAATTACAATGCGCTTCAACCTTGGGAAAGCAATGGAAGCAATTATGAAATTCCAAGTCAGAATATTGTGTCCGGCTATCGCGTTGCGGGCGTAACCAAACGCAACAATTATGTTTTTGGAGGCGGAATGTTTCACACCATCGATGAAAACAATTCGTTGTCTTTTTCCTTAAATGGAAATCTAAAAAGCGATGATTTTGATTTTAATACCAACACCAATAACCAAGATAATACTACTCAAACCAACCTGCATACGATAGGAAAAACCATCGGCGACCGAAATTACGTCAACTCCTTTTTCAATTACAACAAAAAGATCAACGAATCGGCCAATCTTTTCGCGGGCTTGCAGTATTCCAATTACAATACAGATTCGGTTATCCGTTCCTCAAACAATTATGACGAAACCATTTACGAGCCGTTTCAAATGATGGATCAGGATTTCAAGGTCGATGTTTTTTCAGGCAGGCTTGATTTCGATAAGAAATTTGCTAACGAAATGAAGTGGGAAATTGGCGCCATCCATTCTTCGGCAAATGCAGATACCAACCTGAAAATTGAAAACTTTGAACAAAATACTGTTTCCGCTTCTACTTATAATTTAAAGGAAAAAAACACTTCGGCTTATATCCAATTATCAGGAACGTTCGCAAAAACATCTTGGCTGTTGGGCGTTAGGGCAGAGAATACCAACATTGAAGGGAAATACGCAACCGAGACAATGGCTTCCATCAAGAAAGACTACACCAATTTTTTCCCGAAACTCCAAGTCGACATTCCGATAGACAGCACCAAAACGATAAGCTTCAATTATGCCAAAACCATCTCCCGACCGGATTTTTCTTCTACCAGCAATGGCGAAACCTACATCAACCCGTATTTCGTTTTTTCGAGCAACATCAATCTGAATCCCGCCCTTTCAAATGAGTTTTCAGTCAATTTTCAATACCACGACAAATCCGTAAAGCTGGGTTATTTCAATAATAAAAACGTGATGAATTACGGTTTTCAATACAACGAGCAGGAAAACATTTTGATTTACCGACCAGAAAACTTCGATAAGGAAACAGGCTATAACCTGGAATTTACGCTTCCGTTTACCCATAAAATATGGTCGTCAACCAATGTCTTTTTCGTTATTGTAAATAAGATTGAAGATGCTTCGGCGTTGGTGGGCAATGCAAAACCGTATCTGTATTATTATTCCAATCAAACCTTTGCATTCAAAAAAGAATGGTCGCTTTGGGCGTCAGGCTTTGGGCTTACACAACGAAATGAAGGCGTTTTCAAACGAAATGCCTTTTTTATGATGAACATTGGCGTTTCAAAAACCTATAAGAATTTATCGTGTACCTTGAGTTTCAACGACATTTTCAACGGTTCTACCTTTACTGAAAATTTCAAGGTCAATAACGTTCAGTCAAGTGCCGTCTTTTTTGGAGACAACCGAGAGTGCTCCATCGCTTTGCGCTACACGTTTGGGAAACTAAAAGATTCTGTTTATAAGGAAAAAGAAGTAAACGAAAACTCGGACAGGATAAAATAGCGTTTAAAGGAGTGAAAATTAGTGCAATTCGTGTAAAGACCTACCCCTCATCACTATCAAAATCATCCCCAACCTCTTCACCGCCATCCGAATTCAATTCAAAAAAGCTAAAAAACGAACCGCCATAACTCTTCTGGAACGAAAAATTAATCAAGTGGTCCATCTTCGTATATTTCGAATGTTCAATCACCATCATACCGTCTTCCTGAAGTAGCTCCTTCTCAAAAACTGTCGTAACAACCTTTTCAAAAGTCGCCTGGTCCAAGCCATAAGGCGGGTCGGCAAAAATAATATCGTAGGAAGTGTTGTTTTTTTCCAAGAACTTAAACACATCACTTTTTATCGAAGCAATATTAAAATCAAACTCCTGCGCAATCTGCTTGATAAACTTGATGCAACCAAAATCAGCATCCACAGCCGTAATATTGTCACTCCCTCTCGAAGCAAACTCAAAGCTGATGTTGCCCGTTCCGGCAAACAAATCCAGCACCTTCAACTCGCTAAAATTAAAGTAGTTGTTCAAAACATTAAACAAGGCCTCCTTGCTCATATCCGTCGTCGGACGAACAGGCAAGCCCTTTGGCGGAGAAATTCTTCTTCCTTTATATTTACCCGAAATAATTCTCACGATTGAAAAAGTATAAAATGCTTTAAATTATCAGCAGTTGAAAATGAATTGTTTTTTTGTACATCCGCCACGTCCATCAGCTCCACGTGCCGCACATATTTGTAGGCCATCTTGAAAAGCGAACTTTCCTCCGCGATGTCTCCTAAAAGTTGCAACTTAAAATGCTCCGGATTCAAATTCAGTTGTTCGGCAGTAAAAAGCAGATAGTAGATAAAATCGGCCTCCGTCACAAATTCAAACGAATTAAACAAAAGCAACTTCTGGTTCTGCACCACCACGATTTCAAATTTCTCCTTACCAAAATGCACAAACACCTGCTTTTCCTCCACATTCTTCGATTTCTCCAGCAATTTGCTCACCAAAACACTCGTCACATGTCGGTAATCAAAACTCTCAAATTGGTCCAGCAAATAATTGTTGATGTTCACATAAGGCACATAAACATTGTGCATTTCCTGATTCGCAATCGCATCAAACGTAAAGAAATCCGTCTCAAAAACCTTCGTGTTATACTGCAAATAACTCCCCAGAAACTGCTCGTCAAACAATGCCGTCGGAACAAAAGTATTCAAGTTATTATCGTGCAAAACCACCACCTCGTCATACATTTTCGTCAATTCCTGATGCTCCAAAAACGCCTTCCAATAATGGTCTTCCACCTTTGCCGAAGCAGGAAAATCCCTAAAATCAACCTCCTTAAACAACAAAACCGAGTGATACAAAGTGTCCACAACAGCAAAACAAAAGCCATTCAAAGATACCTGAACAACCAGTTTTTTATATTTCTTTTCCGTTATATTTCCGTTAACCGTCATTGAATTCTACTGATGTTCGCAAACTTACAATTTTTTTAAACGACAGTAATTTTTAGAAGCAAAAACTTCAGTCAACTTTTTAATCATCGTCCCGCCTTCCTTCCAAATCTTTTTTCAATTGCTAGGGGTTTAAACCCCTAGCAATTGAAAAAAGGATTTTCCCTCCAGTCGGGGCTAGGCTCAATCGCTTTTTCCCTTTTTAACCATCCCGACCAATATTGTCGAAAAATCCGTGACAAATTCACAATTAACTTACATAATCTAAGTGTCATCCCGAGCGCAGTCGAGGGACAGTAAAGAAATTCCATTAATTATTTAGCATTATTCTTTCCCTACTTTCATCTTGGTTAACATAACTTACATTGTCGCTAACGCATCACACATTGTTCCTTGCGCATCGTAAATTGTCTCTAACGCAACTTGCATTATTGCTTGCGCATCATGCATTCTTGCTAACGCATCGTACATTATTGCTTCCGCAACTTACATTCTTGCTTCCGCAACTTACATTGTTGCCTCTGCAACTTACATTCTTGCTTCGGAAATTACATTGTTGCCTCTGCAACTTACATTGTTGCTTCTGCAACTTACATTCTTGCATCTGCTACTACAAAAATTTAAAAACATCTTACAAATTTTAAAAATCAATATCCTCATATAATAATCTGTGAACCTGTGGCAAAAAAAGACATCGAAATCCCTTAACTTTGCCCTAAACACATCCTAATGATTGCTGCCCAATTCTATAAAACACTCCGCCAAAGCTTTCCTTTCAGCCCCACCTACAAGCAGGACATCTTCTTCCAGCACATCGCCGAATTCATTACCAACGAAAACCAGGATGAAATCTATGTATTAAAAGGATATGCCGGAACCGGAAAAACAACCGTTATTTCAAACATCGTCAACAACCTTATAGAAGTCAAAAAAAAGTACGTTTTGTTGGCTCCAACAGGCCGTGCCGCCAAGGTAATCGCCAATTATTCCAACAAGCCTGCCTTTACCATCCATAAAAAAATATACTTTCCCAAAAAAGGAGCAGGAGGAGGGGTTACCTTCACGATGCAGCAAAACAAACACAAGAACACCATCTTTATCGTCGATGAATCCTCCATGATTTCCGATTCGGATTCAGGTGATAAGATGTATGCAAACGGTTCTTTGCTCGACGACCTTATTTTTTACGTCTACACCGGCCACAATTGCAAAATGATTTTGCTTGGCGATACCGCCCAGCTTCCACCTGTAAACATGGACATTTCTCCCGCCTTAGATATTGATTCGCTTTCCTTGCATTATGATAAGGAAGTAAAATCAATTGAACTCGACGAGGTAATGCGTCAGGAAGAAAACTCCGGCATTCTCTTTAATGCCACCGAACTCCGTGATTTATTAAAGGACGAACTGTATGATACGTTTCAATTCAAACTAAAAGGTTTCAAGGACATCGTTCGCCTCACCGACGGCTATGATATTCAGGACGCCATCAATTCGGCCTACAGTAATTATAGTATTGAGGACACGGCTTTTATCGTGCGTTCCAACAAAAGGGCCAACCAATACAACCAGCAAATCCGCACCCGCATCCTCGATAAGGAAAGCGAATTATCGACGGGCGATTTCCTGATGGTCGTAAAAAATAATTACTTTTGGCTCAAGGAAACCGACGAGGCAGGATTTATTGCGAATGGCGACATCATCGAGGTTTTGGAATTATTTGGCATCATGGAACTCTACGGATTCAAATTTGCAAAGGTCAAAATCCGAATGGTCGATTATCCCAATCAGATTCCGTTTGAAACCATCCTGTTATTGGACACGATTACAAGCGAATCGCCATCCTTGACCTACGAAGAATCCAACCGATTGTACCAGGAAGTGATGAAGGATTATGAAAATGAAACCACCAAATACAAGAAGTTCCAAAAGGTAAAGGAAAACGAGTTTTTCAATGCCTTGCAGGTTAAGTTTTCGTACGCCATTACTTGTCATAAATCGCAAGGTGGCCAATGGAATACGGTTTTCATCGAACAGCCTTATTTGCCGGATGGCATCAACAGGGATTATGTAAGATGGTTGTATACCGCCATCACTAGAGCGAAAGATAAATTATATTTGATAGGATTTAAGGAGGAGTATTTTGAGGAGTAACGACTAGATCAGCTTGAAAATAGTTAGCAGAAAATTTTTACCTTTGTCAATGAAAAACGATTTGAAATATGGATTACAAAATGTCCTTTCAGGAAAGAGCCAAGTTAGGTTTGGAGCAGTTATCCAAGCAATCGCCAGTTACCTTAAAGATGGCGAAAGAACAGGTGAAGCAATTGAAGACCAAAAGCGTTTCAAAAGTGAAGAAACAAAGAGGTTAGAAAATTATATTTCAGAAAACCATCTTTGGGTTGAAGATATTGACTTTACACAATATGTTAGTGAAGGAGCCGAACAAAAAGTGTATCTTAAAGACAGCGAAAGTGTGCTGAAATTAAATGATGCTATTTATTACACTTCTTGGAAAGAATATCTTTACAATTTGTTACTTCACAACTATTTTTTTGCAGATACGGCCTATGAATGTGTGGGATTCACAAAAGATAACGGAATATTGTATGCTGTTGTGAAGCAGGCATACGTTGAAATTACTTCCACTACTGATTTAGAGCAAGTAAAAAAATTTCTCGGTTTAAATGGTTTTGAAAATATTCGAAACAATGATTATTATAATACTGAATTAGGTATTATCTTGGAAGATCTTCACGACGAAAATGTATTGACCCGCAATGATATTCTATATTTTATTGATACGGTGTTTTATATAAAGCAAAATTTTTGGTTAGAATAGGATAAATAATTTACAGGATGAAAGTAATCGCAGTCATACCAGCCCGATACGCTTCCACACGATTTCCCGCAAAATTAATGCAGGATTTGGGAGGCAAAACCGTTATTTTAAGAACCTACGAAGCCAGTGTTGCCACAGGATTGTTCGACAATGTGTTTGTAGTAACCGATTCCGATTTGATTTACAACGAAATCATTTCAAACGGTGGAAAAGCCATCATGAGCATCAAGGAACACGAATCGGGAAGCGACCGAATTGCCGAAGCCGTTGCCGATATTGATGCAGACATCGTAGTGAACGTGCAAGGCGATGAACCCTTTACCGAAAAAGGTCCGTTGGAGCAAGTGCTTTCTGTTTTTAAAAACGACACCGATAAAAAAGTAGATTTGGCTTCACTGATGCGTGAAATCACTAATGAAGACGACATCAATAATCCGAATAATGTAAAGGTTGTTGTGGACCAGAATGATTTTGCGTTGTATTTTTCCCGTTCAGTGATTCCGTACCCAAGAGAAAGGAATGTAGGCGTTCGCTATTTCCAACACATTGGGATTTATGCCTTCCGCAAGCAAGCCATTATGGATTTTTACAACCTTCCGATGAAATCTTTGGAAGCTTCCGAAAAGCTGGAGCAATTGCGTTATTTGGAATTTGGAAAACGTATTAAGATGGTGGAAACTACTCACGTCAGTATCGGAATTGATACTTTGGAAGATTTAGAAAAGGCTAGGAAGATGTTGTAAAGATTATAACATTAAGAAGTTAAGATTTGGTAAGTTTCATTAAGTTTTTAAAAGCTTAATTTCTTAATGGTTCAAAACTTAACTTCTTAATGTTGAAAAAGTAAAACCCGCCAAGCCCTAAAGCCTAACGGGTTTTGTCTAACAAACAAAAAATCTTTATATTTAAGCAAGTTCAAGACCTGCTATTTGAAAACTTTCGGTTACAGTTGGCACTTCCTTCACCAATTCCAGAAGCACAAAAGATTTTTCAAAGCGCTCATCAAAATGAATTTTTCTCAAATTCTCCAATGAAATAATTCCGATGATATATCCTAATTCTTGGTTCAGATACGATTCGTCAATATTCAAGAATTGTTCCTTCAAAGCCACAGCATCTTTAACGGAATGTCTTAAAAAGACTTTCAAATTCACATCATTCGATAAACTCAAATCTCCCTGTTGTGCTATCTTTTTATATTCGTATTGATAGTCGTAACTCAAGGCCGAAATATCACTCAAAACCGCCGAAGCAGTAGGATGGGCTCCAGCTCCTTTGCCTACAAAAAACTGCTCGTCGGCAAAACTTGTCTTTGTGATCACACCATTGAATACATCATCAACATTAAACAATCGGTCTTCTGCATCCACAAATTTTGGAATTACGAAGGCAGAAATACTTCCGTTTGGATTCTTGAAAGCCTGAGCCACCAATTTAATTTTCAGTCCTTTTTCACGGGCATATTTCAATTCCAATCCACCAATATTATTGATGCCGATGTTCAATAAATCATTGGGTTTGGCAATGTATCCGAACGAATGCGCCAATAAAATTAGCAACTTGTATTTCGCATCAAAACCGCCAGTATCCAAAATCGGATTGCTCTCTGCAAATCCTTTTTCTTGAGCTTCTTTCAAAGCATCTTCATACGATAAATTATCCTTAAAAGTCTTTGTCAAAATATAATTCGTCGAACCATTTACAATCCCTTGAATCGATTCCAAAAGGTCATTATCGTAATATTCTTCAAGGTTTCTGATAATCGGAATACTTGCACAACAGGCTGCTTCATACAACAACGGAACATTGTATTCACGTTGTAGAGCCAGCAATTCCTCAAAATGTTCCGCCACCATTTTCTTGTTGGCTGTCACCACGGCTTTTCCACTTTTTAAAGCACGAGTTACAATTTCATATGCCGCATCGGCATCATCAATCAGCTCGACAATCACATTAATTTCGGGGTCGTTAAAGATATCTTCCTTGTTGAACGTAAAATTTTCAGCGCCAATTTCACGCTTCTTATCCTTATCCTTCACACAAATATTCTTGATGTTGGCTTTCAAACCGGGCGTTTTTTGCAACACCTCATAAAGTCCAAAACCCACACATCCAAACCCGAATAATCCTATATTTAATTTTTTTCTTGACATGTTTTAGTTTTTTTGAACACAGATTTCACGGATTTCCACAGATTTGAATCGTGAAAATTTAGCAGAGTATTAATTTTTTCTCATAATTGAATTATATTTTATCTGTGCTAATCTGTGAAATCTGTGTTTAATTTAAATACGAAGCAGTTTCTACATTAGCACTCACTGCATTTTCAATGGCCTGTTTCAAATCTGCAATCAAATCGTCTGCATCTTCCAATCCAACAGACAATCGGATTAAGCTATCCGTAACGCCAGACTGGTATCTCTTTTCAACTGGAATCGATTTATGCGTCATCTCGCAAGGCAGGCAACACAAGCTTTTCACACCTCCTAAGCTTTCCGCTAGCTTGAATAATTTTGTTCCAGAAACAATTCTTGAAGCCAATTCCTTATCATCAATTACCAAATCGAAAGTGACAACACCACCAAAATATTTCTGTTGGCTTTTTGCAATCTCGTGGTTCTGATGCGTTTTCAAACCAGGATAAAAAACATTTTTGATTAATTTTTCGGTAGTTAAGAATTCAGCAATTTTCTGTGCATTTTCAGCGTGTTGCCTGATTCTCAAACTTAACGTTTCAATTCCTCGGATAACCAACCAGCTGTCGAATGGCCCAAGGATAGCACCTGAAGCATTTTGGATAAATTTGATTTTGGCTCCCAATTCTTCCGTAGCAGTAATCACCAATCCGGCAATCAAATCGCTGTGTCCTGAAATGTATTTTGTAGCACTGTGAACAATCAAATCTGCTCCATATTCAATTGGTTTTTGGGCAATTGGCGAAGCAAAAGTATTGTCCACACAAAATAAGACGTTGTGTTCTTTTGCAATTTTTCCAATTGCTCTCAAGTCGGCAATCTTTAAGGTTGGGTTTGTTGGCGATTCAATCCAAATCAAGGCCGTCTTGTCGGAAATGGCATTGGCAACATTTTGGGCATCTGTAGCATCAACATATTTAATGTTGATTCCGAATTTCTCATAAATGTGGGTGAACAGGCGGAAAGCACCTCCGTAAATGTCGTCAACTGCAATGATTTCATCTCCAGATTTCAATAATTTTACCACTGCATCGATCGCAGCCAAACCGCTTGAAAAGGCATAACCGTTGGTTCCGTTTTCTAATTTTGCGGCCAAATCTTCCAATACTTTTCTCGTCGGATTGTTGCTTCTCGCATAATCGAAACCTTTGTGAACACCAGGTTCGTCTTGGACAAATGTGGAAGTTTGGTAAATTGGCACCGAGATTGAACCGGTTAATTCGTCTACTGGAATGTAATTTAGGATTTGTGTTTGCTCTTGCATCTTTAAAATTTTTAATGTTTATAAATATTTTTTTGTTGATTAAAAAAAACATTCAAAACCAGATATCAGAGGAGCATAAACAAAAAATGCTCTTCCGATAAGTCAGAAGAGCATATAATATTTTGAGGTATTATGTACAATTTCTAAGCTTATCTTTCCCTGCCAAGGCAAGGGTTGAAGGTGGCACCTTATCACACAAAAGTGACAGGTTGCCAAGACGTCATAGGGTCAATTCCCTCGGTCTTTCTGGATAAGAATAATTTTTTAAAGAACTTGAGTGCAAATTTAGAACATAAAATTTTATAATTCCTAACAAAAAGTGATTTATTTTTAAAGCAGTTGTTTTACAGGTGTTTAAGAAACCTTTTTTTCTTGTGTGAAATCATTAAATGAAAAGAAAGCATCAATAATTCTTTCAAAATAATCTGTAAACAATTCGTATTTTTGAAAACCGCAGAACCGTTTTAGATTCCTTATGAAAAAATATCTGATAATTCTCTTTCTTCATGTTTCGTTATTTTCTTTTGCACAAATTGAAGATGCCTGGGTGTATTTTACAGATAAGCCGAATGCTACTTTTTATCTTGCTAATCCGTTGGAAATGCTTTCGCAAAGAGCCTTGGATAGAAGAGCTTCTCAAAATATTGCACTCGATGAAAAAGATGTTCCAATTGCGGTTTCGTATATCAATCAGATTACAAATTCTGTTGGAATTACAGTAAAAGCGAAATCAAAATGGCTGAATGCGTTGCACATTCGTGGTACAATTTATGACATTGAAAATTTAGAAAATTTAGCTTTTGTAGACCATATTGAATTTGCTGATAAAACTTTAAATGCTTCTGCTAGAAATGCTTCACAGCAAAATATCAGTCAAGTTAATAAAAACTTAGAAGCCCTGGCAACTTTTGGTTACGGAACATCGAACAATCAAATCGAAATGCTGAACGGACATCTGCTACATCAGCAAGATTTCACAGGAAACGGAAAAATAATTGCCGTGATGGACACTGGTTTTGTCGGCGTTGACAGTACAGCTCCTTTTCAACGATTGCAGGATAATAATCTCATTTTGGGAGGTTATGATTTTGTCAATTCAAGTACGAACTTTTACGGCGGTGGTTCACATGGAACGATGGTGCTTTCTACAATGGGAGGGTATGTCGAAAATCAGCTGGTAGGTACGGCTCCCGATGCTCAATACTATCTTTTTATTACTGAAGACATCAATGCGGAAAACCCTGTCGAAGAATCTTTTTGGGTGGAAGCTGCAGAAGAAGCCGACCGTTTAGGTGTCGATATCATCAATACTTCTTTAGGATATTTTGGCTTTGATAATCCGAATTATAATTATACCTATGCCGATATGAACGGAACTACTTCGTTTATTTCGAGAGGTTCCGAAGTTGCTTTTTCGCGTGGAATGATTTGCGTAACCTCTGCAGGAAATTCGGGAACTTCTGAAAATCCTCATATTGCAGTTCCGGCAGATGCCGAAAATACTTTGGCAGTTGGAGCAGTTATGCCGGATGAAAGTTATGCGACTTTCAGCTCCATCGGACCTTCCTTTGATGGAAGAGTCAAACCCGATGTGATGGCACAAGGTAAGAATGCTGTAGTTTCCGATGAGATGGGAACTATTGGAACTTCTGATGGCACTTCCTTTTCGGGGCCGATAACTGCTGGTTTGGTTGCTTGTTTGTGGCAAGCTCTGCCTGATAAAACCAATTTAGAAATAATACAATTGATTAAGGAATCGGCAAGTTTATTCACCGCTCCGAATACCCAATTTGGTTATGGAATTCCGGATTTTAATTTGATTGTTCAGAATGTTTTAGGAAGAAATTCAGTGATTCAAGATAGATTTATTGTTTATCCAAATCCTGTAGATAATGTATTGCATTTGGTTTTTCCAAAAGATTTTAAGGCAGGTGAAATTAGTATCTTCAATAGTTTAGGACAACGTGTTTGGTTAGAAAAAATAACGGTTAATACAACTGGTCTGTCTTTAGAAAATCTTGGTTCCGGTATTTATTTTTATGAAATTGCTGCTGGAGATGTTTCGCAGAAAGGAAAATTAATTAAGAAATAAAATTTATATTTTAGCAAAGTATAATTCCCAATATCAAAAACAATTACATTTTAAATGAACAAAATCACACAACTTTTTAATATAAAATACCCAATCATACAAGGCGGAATGATTTGGAACAGCGGTTATAAATTAGCCAGCGCGGTTAGTAATGCAGGCGGACTTGGCTTGATCGGAGCAGGATCGATGTACCCAGATGTTTTGAGAGAGCACATTCAAAAATGCAAAAAAGCAACCGATAAACCTTTTGGAGTAAACGTTCCGATGCTGTATCCGAATGTGGAGGAAATTATGAACATCATTGTAGAAGAAGGCGTGAAAATTGTCTTCACTTCGGCTGGAAATCCAAAAACTTGGACGACTTTTTTAAAGGAAAAAGGAATTACAGTTGTGCATGTTGTAAGCAGTTCAAAATTTGCTTTGAAAGCACAAGAAGCAGGTGTTGATGCCGTTGTAGCTGAAGGTTTTGAAGCTGGAGGACACAACGGAAGGGAAGAAAGCACAACGTTGACATTGATTCCGATGGTTCGAGAAAAAATTCAAATCCCATTGATCGCCGCCGGTGGAATTGCAACAGGAAAAGCTATGCTCGCAACAATGGTTCTAGGTGCCGATGGCGTTCAAGTAGGAAGCCGTTTTGCTGCTTCGTTTGAAAGTTCTGCCCATGATAATTTCAAGCAAACGATTGTTGATTTGGAAGAGGGTGGAACCCAGGTTACCTTGAAGGAATTGGCACCTGTTCGTTTGATTAAAAATAAGTTCTACCAGGACGTTCAAGAATTATATGCAACCGCTCCCAGTGTTGATGATTTGAAATCATTACTAGGAAGAGCCCGAGCGAAACGTGGAATGTTTGAAGGCGATTTAATTGAAGGCGAACTCGAAATCGGACAAGTTTCAGGACTAATCCACGAAATAAAATCCGTAAAGGATATTATTGATGATATGGTTTCGGAATTTGAAGAAGCAAAGAAAACGTTGATTACATTTTAAGATTTAACCGCAAAGAACGCAAAGAACGCAAAGTGTTGTTGAAGAAACAGCTTTGCGAACTTTGCGTTTTTTTTCTTTGCGTTCTTTGCGGTTAAGAATTAATCGTGTCCTAGATTATAAATCTCTTTTATATTTCGCAATACATGATCAAAATCAATCTTCAAATCGATCAGTTTTCCGGAATGAATATCAAAAACCCAACCGTGAACCTGTAATCCTCTTTCGGTTACGGCTTTCTGAACTTCGGCAGTCTTGATCAAGTTTACGCATTGTTCCTGAACATTCAATTCAACCAAACGATTGTATCGAGCCGTTTCATCTTCAATCGCATTCAATTCATTTTTATGCAAACGATAAACGTCACGAATATTACGCAACCAAGGATTTAAAACACCTAAATCATTGGCCTGCATCGCCGCTTTCACACCTCCACAGAAATAATGTCCACAAACCACGACATGGTTCACTTTCAAATGTTCAACGGCATAATTCAAAACTGACATTGCATTCAAATCGATACTGATGACCATATTGGCAATGTTACGATGAACGAATACTTCGCCGGGTTGAACTCCCATCAAATCCTCTGCAGTAACGCGACTGTCAGAACATCCAATGTAAAGAATTTCAGGACTTTGTCCTTTGGATAAATCTGTAAAATAATCAGGATTGACAGTTAATTTATTGGCAATCCAATTTTCATTGTTTTCGAATACTTTTTCAATTTTCATATTAATTTATTTACATTAAAATATTATTGACAGGTGATAGGGGTTTTGGTAAATCGGCTACATCGAGCATGTCTTTCAGGTCGATTTCTATCGTTCGGCTCATTGCGGTTCTCGGAACATCGTTTGGGTTTCCTTCAAAAGGATTTTCGGTACTTTCGCCTACTTTTTCCATAGAAGTAAAAACCCAGCCCACGACAATTGTAAACGGAATAGTCAGCCATACAAATTCTGACCCTAGTTTTTGAAATTCATGGAGCATCCCGAAAGGAAGCATCAGTACAAAAAGTTGGATGAAAAACGAGTTGATGCTTGCAAATTGCCTCGGATAAGGAAAATTTTTAATACGTTCGCATTTTCCCTGATGGTCGTATAAGTCAGCCAATCGATTGGAAAGCTCGATGTATCTAAAGTTTTCTATCTTTCCTTCATCAGCTAGCTCCTTAAATCTTTTAGACTGAAGCGAAATGATTTGTGTTGCACGATTTTTTTTGGACAAAACGTAGTCAAATTCTTCTGCTGAAAGATATTTTTTCAGTTCGTCTTCCAGTTTCGTTTCCCGTTCCTCAATACGGTAAAATTTGCTGTATTCTACATAGTAATTCTTACCCATATTCTCCCAAGACCGTGTTTCGCGCAATTGATAACGTAATGCCGTAAGCCATGCACAGTGGCGGTTTATGATTTCAAGATGCGTGTTGTGATCGGTTTTTATAAAATCTTTAGTCATCATTCCAACAATTCTGCTGGTATTGACGATGCCACCATAAATTTGTCTTGCTTCCCAAAGACGATTGTAGGTTTGTGTGTTTTTAAAACCCACGATAAATGCTGCTGCGGTTCCAATCAAGGCAATCGGTACCCATGGAATAGCTACAAAATTCCAACCTAATAATTGAAAAGCCAAAGTAGGAATAATGGCAATCAGCGCCAATTTATAAATATCGAAACGCGTCCAAATTAAAAATTCTTTTAGCGAATATTGTCTTCCTGAATGCATAATTAATGTGAAATTTGAGATAATTTACTTTCGTCAAAATCAAGCTGTACTTCCTGTTTCTGAATCACTTCGAGCTCAAATGTTTTTTCTTTTCTAATCTTGGCAAGCTCCTCTCTTTGTGCGGCAATAATGGCAAGATGTACCTTGTTATAATTGCGAATTTCCTCCAGATCCATTTCTTCGCATTCTAAAGATTCAAGTCGTTCCGTTGTGAGTGAAATCGAGTTTTCTAAACGCTTCTTAAGGTTTTCAACCAATTCATTTCCTGCAATCTCCTCTTTAAAATGGGTTTCAAGATGGCCGATGGAAACTTTCATTAATCGAAGTTTTATGTTTGCCATTTGTTCTGCTTCGGGAATCGATTCATCCATTTCCTCAATTTTGATGAGCTTGATAATCCACGGAAGGCTCAATCCCTGAACCACTAAGGTAATAAGAATCACAATAAAAGTCACCAACAAAATAAGATTCCTTTGCGGAAAAGCCTGTCCGTCAATCGCAAGCGGAATAGATAGCGCCGCTGCCAAAGAAACCACACCACGCATACCCGCCCAACTGATGATAAAAGGCCCTTTCCATCCGGGCGAAGGTTCCGTTTCCCGAATTCTTTTGCTCAGAAAGCGAGGTATAAAGGCAATAGGATAGACCCACACAAAACGAATAAAAATCGTAATCAAACTGATGATGACACCATAGTAGATGCCTTTTTCCAAAGAAGAATCGTCCAAGCCATTCACAATCACAGGAAGTTCCAATCCGATGAGGATAAAAACCAATCCGTTCAAGATAAAAATCACGGTCGACCAAACATTGATGGTCTGCAATCGCGAAGAATAATTCAGCAATTCATGCGAACGGAACGAAAGGAACAAACCTCCCGAAACCACTGCCATCACACCCGAATAATGAAAATGCTCCGCCACGATAAACATCACATAAGGCGTCATCAACGTCAGTGCAGTATCAATATTCGAAGTCGTAGGGAAGAACCGATGGATAACATATACCACGTGCGCCACCACAAGCCCTACCACAATGCCCATTGTTCCTACAATAAAGAAATCGCCTACGGTTTTCCCAAAAGAAAATTGTCCTGTAATAACGGTTAGCAATGCAACACGAAACACAATCAAACTCGCCGCATCGTTAATCAAGCTTTCGCCTTCCAATATCGTCACCAGTCGTTTCGGGATCTTCACACCCTTCAACACCGATGTCGCCGCCACCGCATCTGGAGGCGAAATAATCCCGCCCAGCAAAAATCCCAAAGCAAGCGTAAAGCCAGGAATCATAGAACTGCTCACATAAGCAATTATGGTAGAAGTAAAGAATACCAATCCAAAAGCCAGCAAAATAATAGGACGCTTCCATTTCCAAAACTGCCACCACGAAGTATACCAAGCCGCTTCATATAATAAAGGGGGTAAAAACAACGTCAGGATCATATCTGGATCCATCTGGATGTTCGGAATTCCCGGAATTAAACTGATTAGTAATCCTCCCAAAACAAGGAAGATAGGGTAGGAGATCTTCAGCTTTTGCCCGAGCATCACCAGCATCGAAACCGCAAAAAGTAAAGAAATAATCAAAAGGAGATTGTCATGAAACATAGTCGAAACAGCAATTAAATTTTTGCCATCAAATATATTCTTTTTTAAAACTGTTAAAATAAAAAATGCGGTAAATATTACATCACCGCATTTCCAAAACCTTAAATCCAAAACCTTAAACCCTGAACCTAATACCTAAAACCTATTCTCCACTTCCGCCGCTTCCAGCATCAAATAATGCAAATCAGTATTCTTAATAAAAGGTTTCAAGTTTTCGCTCCCCGGTCCAAACATCGCCAGCTCCACATAATCTGCCGAGTGGTCCATACTGATCCAACCAACCGAGTTATTCTTTTCCTGCATTTCCGCAAAAGCTTTAAACGGTAACTTCTTGTAGTTATACAAGCCACCTTCTTCCTTGTGCAATCCGTCATAATAACTCAAAACCGTCTTCGCATCCTCTTCCGTAATCGTCCCGCCATTAGCAAAATCAATAATCTCACGCACCTGCGCTACGGTAGAGTTCGGTTTAATGGCGTTCAGCAACCACTCATTCGTATGCGTATACTTCTGAATCGAATCAAAATTAGCATTCGCATGCTTGCCATAAATCACACCCGGATTCGCATTCCCGTGATCGGTCGTAATAATCACGAGCGTATTTTTATCCTTTTCAGCAAAATCAATCGCCACCTTCACCGCTTCGTCAAACGCTACTTGGTCGTAAATCAAACCGCCAATATCATTCGCATGTGCCGCCCAATCCACTTTTCCGCCCTCAACCTGCAACACAAAACCATTCTTATGATTTTTCATTCTATCAATCGCCTTTTGAGTCATCTCCGCCAAAGTCGGAACCGTTTCCTGCAACGTCTTGTCGTTATTGCGATCAATCGAGTAGGGAAGACCATCCTCAGCAAACACCCCCAGAATAGGCTTGTCGTTGTTGGTATTCATCATCTCAGATCGGTTTTTCGCCACCTGATACCCCTTAGCCTCGAAAGCCGACAGCATATCTTTCTTATCCTTTCGCGTCGCGGCCGAAAAATAATTCAAACCACCACCCATCATAATATCAAAACCCAAATCAAGATACATTTCCGCAATACCATCCTGACTGTTACGGCTTTTCGAGCTCACACAAAAACCCGCCGGAGTCGCATGCGTAATCGGAACCGTCGTCACACAGCCCGCCATCTTGCCGCTCTTTTTAAACTTCTGCCAAATCGGCAAATTCATCTCACCATTCGGACCCACGTTCAGCGAACCATTATTCACCCTAAAACCACCGCCCCAAGAAGAGCTCGCCGCCGCCGAATCCGTCACTATAGAACTCGCCGAAGCCGTATCCATCAACGCCCTCGAAACCCTATTATCCCTATACAATTGCAGCCAGTTTGAACCCTTTCCCATCTTCCGGTTCAAATACAAATCCGCCATATTCAGCGTCCCCGTACTCATACCGTCGCTCACCAGCATAATAATATTCTTCGCTTTCTTATTCTTGTCCGGAGTATCAAAATCAACATTCTTCGCCGTCGAGTCAAACGGATTCAAAACCGTCGCCCCGATAGTAAATAACGATCCGTTTCTAAAAAACTTCCTTCTATCCATTTCTGTTTGTTTAAGGCCCCAAATATAAAAAACCTACAGCCAACACTTATTATTTTTATGTTATTTAACCCTTATTATTGGGAGCGAAACATTAGCGCCCAGAATAAAACCATATTCCTGCTGGTGCAACTCGCTTTGAGCCTGCTTTTAAGGCAGGCTCAAGAGCTCAAACAATGGCACCATCAGGGCTAGATGGAAACAAAACGCACTTTGGAATCATCCCCAACCCAAAACCCACAACCCAAAACCCACAAAAAAATCCAATAAAATGAATTATTGGATTTAGTCAGACAGATTCCTAGGCCCGTCTATAAACAATCTAAAACTTCGGTTGAAAAAAAGTGCCTAAAAATTATACTTCAAGAGCAACCGGAGCTTCAAATGGCAGTTGGTTTTTTAATAAATCGTCAAACGTTTCGCGCTGTCTAATCAGCACGCCTTTGCCATTAATCCAAAGAACTTCAGCAGGTTTCAATCTAGAATTATAGTTCGACGCCATCGAGAAGCAATACGCCCCAGCGTTTCTAAAACAAAGCACATCACCCTCCTTGATTTCCGCAATCCTTCTGTTGTTCGCAAAAGTATCCGTCTCACAGATATAGCCCACAACCGTATAAAAACGCTCCTTTCCCTTAGGATTCGAAACATTCTCAATATGATGCTGAGAACCATAAAACATCGGTCGAATCAAGTGATTGAAACCGCTGTCAATACTAGCAAAAACAGTAGAAGTAGTCTGTTTTACAACGTTCACTTTCGCAAGAAAGTAGCCCGCCTCGCTCACCAGGAATTTCCCCGGTTCAAAAGCAAGAGTCAAATCCCTACCATATTCCTTTGCAAACGCATTGAATCTTTTGGAAAGTTTCTTTCCAAGCTCTTCAATATCCGTTTCAATATCGTCTTTCTTATAAGGCACTTTGAAACCGCTTCCAAAATCAAGGAAGTCAAGTTCCTTAAAGTTTTTCGCAGCATCAAACAAGATTTCTGCCGCATAAAGGAACACCTCGATATCCAAAATATCCGATCCCGTATGCATGTGCAAACCATTGATGTGCATGCCCGTATTCTCTACAATCCTTAAGATATGCGGCATCTGATGGATCGAGATGCCAAATTTGCTATCAATATGTCCAACAGAAATATTGGCATTACCACCCGCCATAACATGCGGATTGATTCTGATGCAAACCGGAATATCAGGATGTTTAGCGCCAAAATGCTCCAATACCGAAAGGTTGTCAATATTAATCTGAACACCCAGCTTAGCAACCTCTTCCAGTTCCTCAAACGAAACACCATTCGGAGTATAGATAATCTTCTCCGGTGTAAAACCTGCATACAATCCCAATTGCACTTCCTGAATAGAAACCGTGTCCAATCCTGAGCCAATCTGCTCCAGAAGTTGCAAAACAGCAATATTCGACAATGCCTTGACAGCATAATTGATTCTAAGACTTTCTACTTTAGAAAAAGCACTGGTTAGTCTTGTATATTGATTTTGAATTTTCGCCGCATCATAAACATAAAGCGGACTTCCAAATTCTTCGGCTAGTGAGGTAAGTTCTTTCGGTGTCATTTCATTTGAATTTACTGCAAATATAACAATCACACTTTTAATGTGTGTTATAAATTTCTAAATCAAACAAAATAAAACATAAAGTTATTTATAAAACATGTTTTAGGTCAAAAACGTATTAATTTAATATAATAGCCGTCCGCCTCAACCATACTGATGATTAATCGGTTGTTTTCAATTTCAAAACAACCATAATCAATTTCATCAAGAAGGATAACTTCTTCGCAAAGTTCAGGCGTTGCAGTATTGGTGGCAGTACCATAAGTATAAGTACCGGTTTCAAATAAATCTTCCAAGCTTTCATCCGTATTGGTGTTCACAACTTTAAAGCTGTTGTTGGCAGTATTAAATTCCCAACTGATGGTTCCGGGTTCATATAAATGATTGAATCCGGCAAATCCTCCGCTAACTTGAACAAGATGCCATTTTCCACTCAAGGAATCTTCAACTGTATTTCCATCGTCCTGATTGCAACAACTGCTGAGTAGGAGAGTAGCGATGATAAATTTAAGCATGGTAATTGTTTTCATAAGGTTGTTTTTTGTGGTTTAAAATTAGATGCATTATTTTGAAATGGTTGCTTCAAAAGAACTACTGATCTAGCCCCGATAGTAGCGACATCCTTTTGCTCCTTTCTTTAAGGAGCAAAAGATAGAGCGGATAGCGGGAAAAAGCTCCTAATAAAATCAACAATTTGTTTTTTCTATTAGATGATTTTAGTTATTTTTGTGGCACTTTAAAAAAGTCAAATACTTCATTATGGATATACACGAATACCAAGGGAAAGAAATATTAGCCAGTTATGGTGTAAAAGTTCAACGTGGTTATGTAGCCAACAACCCACAAGAAGCGGTTGCTGCTGCAAAACAATTGACTGCTGAAACCGGAACAGGATGGCACGTTATTAAAGCTCAAGTTCACGCAGGTGGAAGAGGAAAAGGTGGTGGTGTGAAGCTTGCCAAAAACTTGCAACAAGTTGAGGAATTAGCTGAGCAAATCATCGGAATGCAATTGATTACGCCTCAAACTTCTGCTGAAGGTAAAAAAGTACACAAAGTTTTAGTAGCGGAGGATGTTTACTATCCAGGTGAAAGTGAAACTTCTGAATTCTATATGTCAGTTTTATTGAACAGAGGAAAAGGTCGTAACATGATTATGTATTCTACTGAAGGTGGAATGGATATCGAAGAAGTTGCTGAACACACGCCTCATTTGATTTTTACTGAAGAAATTGATCCTAACGTAGGTTTGCAAGGTTTTCAAGCAAGAAGAATTGCTTTCAACTTAGGTCTTTCTGGAAATGCTTTTAAAGAAATGGTTCAGTTTGTTGATTCATTGTACAAAGCATACATCGGTTCTGATTCTTCTATGTTTGAAATCAATCCAGTTTTAAAAACTTCTGATAACAAAATTATCGCAGTTGACGCTAAAGTAAATTTAGATGACAACGCTTTATACAGACACCCAAAATTAGCAGAATATAGAGATATTCGTGAAGAAAACGCAATTGAAGTTGAAGCGAAAGCGGCAGGTTTGAACTATGTAGATCTTGACGGAACTGTAGGATGTATGGTAAACGGTGCTGGTCTTGCAATGGCCACAATGGACTTGATTAAGTATGCAGGTTTTGAGCCGGCTAACTTCTTGGACGTTGGAGGAACTGCAGATGCTAAACGTGTGGAATTGGCTTTCAGAATCATCTTGAAAGATCCAAACGTAAAAGCAATTTTGATCAACATTTTTGGAGGAATCGTTCGTTGTGACCGTGTTGCCCAAGGTGTTGTGGATGCATACAAAAACATGGGAGACGCTATTAAAGTGCCAATCATCGTTCGTTTGCAAGGAACAAATGCTGAAATCGCTAAGGAATTGATTGACAATTCTGGAATGCCGATCCTTTCAGCTGTTCAATTCCAAGAAGCGGCTGACCAAGTGAAAGCGGCTTTGAATAAATAAGAGTAAAACGTATTAGTTATAGTGTTCAAATTATTTCTAATACCTAGGTTATAAAAAAATCCCGAGTGTGAGCTCGGGATTTTTTGTTTTTCGTCGAGAAAAATAATCACTCGATAAATTTGTTTAGAATTGTCTCCATTACTTTATATCCTTCCAAATTCGGATGAACGCCATCCGGACCATATTCTTTCTTCAATCCATCTTCTGTATCTTTCATTGGTGTATGATAATCAACAAAGGGAATGTTATTCGATTTTGCATAATCTTGAATCATCTGGTTTAATGCAATCACTTTTTGCGCAGGTTGTATTCCTGGATTCCAATAGAAATTGTTCGCAGGAAGAACGGAACACAAGATTACGTTGATGTTATTGGCTTTGGCCAATTCCGACATTGAAATAATATTATTAAGAATCATTTCCAAAGTTGAAGGACCTGTATTTCCAGCAATGTCGTTTATTCCGGCAAGAATAACCACCGTTTTAGGCTTAAGATTAATGACATCGGCACGGAAACGCAACAGCATTTGCGGTGTTGTTTGTCCGCCAATTCCTCTGTTGACATACGATTTATTAGAGAAAAAATCAGGATGATGTGTAAGCCAGCCTTCTGTTATGGAATTTCCCATAAAAACTACGCGGTTTGCATCGGACGGAAGTGAAATAATCTTTTCATTTTCCTTTGCGTAACGATTTAGGTTTGCCCAATCTTGAGCAACTGCATTTTTACCCATAAATAAACTGAAGATTAGGATGGCAAGTGCTAGCTTTTTCATAAATAAGAATTAAAATTCTTATTTCTTACCATTCTTATACTGCACTTTCTCTACAACTTGAACCTTTGGAGCTGGCTTTTTCTCTCTCGATTTAGGATTTGATGCAGGTTTTTTCTTTGCTAAAGTTTTTGGAGCTCCACTTGATTTTGGTTTATCAGAGAAAAGTCGGGCTTTTACTTCTTCTTTATTTTTATTGATAACGTCCATTGCATTTTTAGGTTCTTCCTTAGTTCCTCTCAAATGAATGATCAATCCGTTTAGGAAATTACGCAATACTTGGTCGCCACATTCCATAAAATTGGGATGGTCTTGGGCTCTGAAAAGCGCATTCAATTCTGGTTTCTCCATACGGAAATCAACCAATGCAAGGATTTCTATTATTTGTTCGTCGCGTAATTGCAGTGCCACGCGAAGTTTCTTGAAAACATCATTATTGTTCATAATCGGTAATTTTGTGTAAAGGTAGCGTTTATTTTAGGTTAAAGGCAATAATAGCGGTTACAACAGCCATTTTATAGCCTCTGCAAAACCTTCGCGCCATAATTTTTCGTTGTGTTCACCCTCTTTTACAATAACCGATTTGTCCAAATGCAGACAATAACATCGGTTTTTATCGAGAAGAATTTCCATCTTTTTTACTTCAGCAACCATTTCGTCGCTTTCCTTGTCGCCACATAGGAAATAAATCTTGGCTTTGATTTTATCAGACTTCTCGGTCATCTCATAAATTTTATCAGAAAACCAGAAAGAAGGGGAGAAGACACCCGCTTTTCCAAATACTTCAGGATATTTCAGTACTGCATAATAGGAAATCAAGCCACCCAAGGAACTTCCGAAAATGATCGTATTTTTGGCTTTGGTCTTGGTTCTATAATTCGAATCGATGTGTGGTTTCAAGGTTTTCACGATAAATTCCAAATAAGCATCACCGTTTCCGCCACCATATTTTTCATTTGGAAAAGGAGTCAGCTCGTCCAAACGTTTTTCATTTCCGTGTTCGATTCCTACCACAATAACTTTAGCTTTCAAGCTGTCCAAAGTTTCATCAACATTCCATTCTCCTACAAAGGATGTCTTCTTGTCAAATAAATTCTGAGCATCGTGCATGTAAATCACAGGATATTTTTTGTTGGAAGTCTTATAATCTTCGGGCAGGTAGAGCCAGATTTTTTTCTTGGTTTTAAGTTGCGGAGCATCAATTACAAAGGTCGAAACATTTTTTGATAATGTGCTTTCCTGTGCATGCAGTTTTAATGTAACCAACAGTATGATGACCGAAAAAAGGAGGAGTCTGAGCATTTGGATTTTGTGTTTTAATATAAAAAGGATATTTTAGCTAAAAATAACAATTTCATGAATACCCATCAGGAAAAAATAAACTTATTAGCCGAAATGATTGCCTTCTCCATTGTTGACGGTCGCTTACACGAAAGAGAATACCAATTTTTGTATCTCGTGGCATGCGAACTGAAGATTGAAAAGGAGGAATTTAATGATTTATTTCACAGAGAGCTTCCTACAAATGTTATCAAGTCTGAGGTGCAAAGAATCCAGCAGTTTTATCGTTTGGCTTTATTGATGTACATCGATGGTGAATTGCATGAAAAAGAAGAAATTGCCATCAAGCAGATTGCCATCAACATGGGGCTGAATCCTGCGGCAACCAAGCGTATTCTTGATCTTATAAAATGCTCGCCCAACAGAATCATCAACCCAAAGGAGTTGTTTGATACCTTTAAGGAACAGCACAACTAAATACTATATTTCAATAATTCCTGATAGGGATTGCCTGCTAATCCTAGGAGTTTGCAAAAAGCAGGTTCGGTTTTATAACCCTCTTCCTTGAGCTTGATGATTTCCTGCCTGAAGCCTTCGCCTTTTGCTTTCAAAATTTCATACTCAACCAGCATGTGCTTGTAACCGTTTTGATGTTCTGAGGGAATGTTTTGCCCAAAGAATTCTATTTCAAAACCATCTTTTACAAAATGTGCCACAACGCTTTCCTCTCCGTCAATAAACGCTTCCCGAAATGAAAAGTCCTTTTCAGAACCAAAATGAAGCAGAACAGCATCTATAAAATCCTGCTTGTTTTCCCAATGGCAAATGATATCCAAATCACTGTTTTCAATGTCGATATCAATCGGAATGGTTCCTACTAGAATAGGATGAAAAACTTCCATTTTTAAAAGGATTTGATTGTTGGTCAACACTTCAAATGCTTTGATTTGTTTGGGAGTTCCCGTTTTTAAATAGTCGATGGTAAGGAAATTCATTAGTATTAGGCGCTATTTCTATTTTTTATCATAATCACTACTTGTACTAGGCCAAATGATGTAAATGTAGTTAGAAAATAAAAAATCAAATTTGAAATTATCGCATCAGATTTAAATTCATAATCACTTCCATATAGAAGTTCTAAAAGACTTCCAGTTCCTGATCCACCAATTATAAGTGCTATGATAGAAATTAAAAAGGAGTATAATATTTTTTCTGCTACGATAAACTTTGGATATGATTGAGGAACTAAGAAGAGGTAAGCAATAATCACGGTCAGAAAATAGATCATATAATGCATATTTTGATCCATTCCTCCTTTTTGAAATGGTGATTCTACCAAAAAAGACCAAACGAAGAGAAATATAAAGATAATTAAAAGTCTAAATTTTAGAAGAATACTTCTCATATATTAAAATTATTACTAGTTTCAGTTTCTCAAAATCTTTTCCATTGCTTTCCCTTTGGCCAATTCATCAATCAGTTTGTCCAGGTAACGGATTTGTTGCATCAATTTGTCCTCAATATCTTCTACACGATAGCCACAAATCACACCTGTAATTTTCGAAACATTTGGATTGATTTGGGCATTTGCGAAAAATGTTTCAAAGCTGGTTTTGTCATCCAATATTGATTGCAACGCTTTCTCATCATACCCTGTCAGCCAAAAAATAATGGCATCTACTTCCTCTTTTGTGCGCCCTTTTTTGACTGCCTTTGCAATGTAATGTGGGTAGACTCCTGCAAAGGACATTTTGAATACTCTCATGTTGTTCATTTCGCTTTTCATACATTTATTTTTAGTTTATAACGGAAGACCTTCGTTTTATAATCTGATAGGTTATTCCTACCAGCGCACCAACTTCACCACCAATATACCCGAAGTTATGGATGGAACCCACAATTAGAAAACTTCTTTTATCTACAATTGAATACGGAAAACAACATGCATCTGTTCCTTTTCCACTATCAAAATAACCAATTACAAAACCAATAATTCCAAATAACAGAGCTACACCAAGTGTAATGAGTATAGAATGGAAAACATATTGGAACATCAATTTATGATTTTTATGAATCAAGCCAACCAAAGATTGAAATATCCCTATAAAAAGGCCTACCCACCAAGTGGCCAAGAATCCAATTAAACCCACAGTGAACCTAGGATTGTTATGTCCCCAATCTTGAAATCCAAATTGCTCAAATTTAAAGACCGTAAAATATTCTGGAGAAATGGAATAGGTTACTTGATCGTGTAGCATTCCATAAATACCCGCTAAAAGCACAGCAATAAAGATGGAAATAATAAAGATTCCTAATTTTTTCATAGTAGTTAAATTAATAAAAATAATCAAACACCTAACTTCCTCTTTCTAAATACCGAAACCAAAAAGTTTACCATATAGAGTGGCTGGGCGATAAACAGGATAAGCAATAATTCAAGTACCAAGGTTGTATTGATCAGCCCATAATACTGTAGCGAAGCAATAGCATTGTCTGTTTTTAATGAAGTATAAAACACCACCATCCAATAGATAATAAAACTCAGCATCAAAATTCCCGTATGCAGGATGGTCATCCATTTGATCATTGGTTTCTTTAGCCACCCGAGTATAAACCAATAGCCCAAACCCAAAAGCGCATAGCAAATGCTGAACAAGATTGCGGCATGCAGGTTGGAGATCACATAGTATGTATCGCCAAAATTTACATCCATCATTTCGCTTTGCCTACTTAAGCCGATGATTAAGATAGCTATGGCTATCATCCAGAAATAGTAGTATACTTTGATTTTATCTAGTTTCATTGTGGGGTAAATTATTAAAAGATATCGTTTTTCAGAACAGGATGAATTTGCAAAAGATTCAAAACCGCTATAATGTTATCCGTTATATTTTAGTGTTCATTTTTATTTCCATAACAGGCAAATACCGACTACAATTAGCCACACACACGTCAAATATCAACTTTTGTTACTTCTACTAAAGTAATAATTTATTTCCTACAATAATATATCTTTAAAGAAATTTCAAAATACTCTCCAATAACTTTAAAGAACCTATTGATCTATCAAAATCACTACTCTGTTGACGTTCCGTAATGGTTCATCGGGGTCTTTTAGACCTTCGATGGGGTATTTAAATCCTCACAAGTAGTTGTGCAACATATATTTTGCGGTTAAGAAACCCGTTGGAGAGGTTATAGGAGGTATAATTTGGGGTTAGACAGCCCTCGGAAAGGGTTGTACAAATCCTTCCGAGGGCTGTCTAACCCCAAGCGACCACTAAAGTAACCCAAGCGACCACTAAAGTACCCCGATCAACCAATAAAGTACCTCGATCAAACATTAAAAAACCCCGAGCGACCACTCCGGGAACCCCGAACGACCTATATAGCACCACAACGGAGGGTTAGAAGAAATCTTTGCTACCGTTTCTCGCCTGTAACTGCTCCGAAAACTTCAGAAACCCTCCAAAAACTCCTTAAAAAACAAGTACAACAAAAAAAGCCTCAAGGAAAATTATAAAATCCTCAAGGCAATATCTTAAAAAATAATAGGGAAATAAAAACCTAAACCAATTGCTCCTGTAACTTCTTGATCTCATCACGCAACTTCGCCGCATGAATAAAGTCCAAGTCCTTCGCCGCCTTTTCCATCGACTTGCGTTTCTCACGGATCATCTTCTCAATATCGCCCTTCGTCATATAAGTAGTATCAGGCTCGGCCGCAACCTTAGCAGTATTGCCCAACTCATAATCCACTAACGGATTTTTTGTAAAAGCACTTTCAATCTTCTTGTTCAGCGCCATCGGAGTCACATTATGCTCCGTATTATAGTTGATTTGCTTCGTACGGCGGTAATTTGTCTCGTCAATCGTTTTCTGCATGCTGTCCGTAATCTTATCAGCATACATGATTGCCTTACCGTTCAAGTTCCTTGCCGCACGTCCGATAGTTTGCGTCAGTGAGCGGTTACTTCTCAAGAAACCTTCCTTATCTGCATCAAGAATCGCAACTAGCGAAACTTCCGGTAAATCCAATCCCTCACGGAGCAAGTTCACCCCAATCAAGACATCAAAAATTCCTCTTCGCAAATCCTGCATAATCTCAATTCGCTCCAAAGTATCCACTTCAGAGTGAATATAACGGCAACGAATACCGACTTTCGTCAAGTATTTCGCCAATTCCTCTGCCATTCTTTTGGTTAGGGTTGTCACCAAAACACGCTCGTCAATCTCCGCACGAACTTGTATTTCCTCAATCAAATCATCAATCTGGTTCAAGCTTGGACGAATTTCAATCACAGGATCCACAAGTCCCGTCGGGCGGATGATTTGCTCCACATAAACACCATCCGTCTTCTGCAATTCATAATCGGCTGGAGTAGCCGAAACATAAATCACCTGGTTCTGCATCGCCTCAAATTCTTCAAATCGTAATGGTCGGTTGTCCATCGCAGCAGGTAATCTGAAGCCATATTCCACCAAGTTTTCCTTTCGAGAACGGTCGCCACCAAACATGGCATGCACTTGGGAAAGCGTCACGTGGCTCTCATCCACGACCATCAAATAATCCTTCGGGAAATAATCCAATAAACAGAAAGGTCGCGTTCCAGGAAGCCTTCCGTCAAGGTAACGGGAATAATTTTCAATCCCAGAGCAATAGCCTAATTCACGTATCATTTCAAGGTCGAAATTGGTACGTTCTTCCAAACGTTTTGCCTCAAGATGCTTTCCAATCTCTTTGAAATAATCCACTTGCTTCACCAAGTCCTGCTGTATTTCCCAAATCGCTCCCTGCAAAACATCAGGCGAAGTCACAAACATATTTGCAGGATAGATATTCAGTTTGTTGTATTTTTCTAAAACCAATGAAGTCTTGGCATCAAAGGCTTCGATCTCTTCAATTTCATCTCCAAAAAAGTGAATCCTGAAAGGTTCATCTCCATAACTAGGAAAAACCTCCACCGTATCTCCTTTTATACGAAAAGTTCCGGGCGTAAACTCTGCTTCTGTCCTAGAATAGAGGCTCTGCACCAATTGATGCAAAAGCTTGGTCCTCGAAATCACCTGGTCTTTTTGTATGGAAATAACATTTTTTTGAAATTCAACAGGATTTCCAATACCATACAAACACGAAACCGAAGCCACAACCAAAACATCACGTCGGCCCGAAAGTAGGGAAGAAGTGGTGCTCAATCGCATCTTTTCAAGTTCTTCATTGATGGACAGATCTTTTTCAATAAAAACACCTGTTACTGGCATAAACGCTTCAGGTTGGTAATAATCATAGTACGAAACAAAGTATTCCACGGCATTATCGGGAAAAAACTGTTTGAACTCCGAATACAATTGTGCGGCAAGTGTCTTGTTGTGTGCCAAAACCAGTGTAGGCCTCTGGATGGATTCGATGACATTGGCAACCGTAAATGTTTTTCCAGAACCGGTCACACCAAGCAACGTCTGGAATTTTTCGCCATCAACGATGCCTTGCGCCAGTTTTTCAATTGCCTGAGGTTGGTCACCTTTTGGTTGATAATCGGATACTATTTGGAATTTCATTTGGGGTAGTTGTATGAAAATTAATTGAAACTTTTTAGGTTTCTACTGGTATGTCTAATTCGTATTATGAAAATAGAATTATCAGTTATTTTGTATGATATTCTATAGGATATATTTCTAAAGCTCTATAATTAGGAGAGTTTGGTAATCGCATTTTATCAATTTCGTAGATTTCCCATCTGTTGCCTAAAATTGTTACTGCATCTACAATTGCATCGATAACTTTGTCTGCGATTGAAAAACTTTTAGATTCTTCAAGAATATGGAAATAGATGTCCTGTAATTGATCTTGAGCAATTTCAGTCCAAACTATCTCTTTTTCCATAAGGCAATTTTTTCCTTGATCGCATCGTGAGAATATATTCTTCCGTTTTCTATATCTTCTTCTGCCTTTAGCAAATCAAAATTATATTGCTTATAATCTTTTTCAGCATCAGAAGACTTGTGGTCTAATATAGTATTCAAGGCTTCAAGAAAAGCATTGTCTTCTATTTCAGAGATTTTCGTAATCAATATTTTTTTTAGTTCAAGAGTATTCATAGTCAAAAATCTTTAATCAAAAATACAAAAAATAATTACGGGCAAAGTTTATAAAAACTTAAAACTTCCAACTCTTCAATTGTTTTTCCGATTGAAAAGTCCATGCTACAATACGGCTCATCTTTTGACCTTGCGCCATTTCAATTGTTTTGATGGTAGCCACATTTACTTTTGCCAAAGTCCTGTAGATGCTTGCCAAATGGGAGTTTTTTGATACCAATGTTGTAAACCAAAGCACCTGCATTGGGTATTTTGCACTTTCGTATGCCATTTGGGTGATGAAACCAAGTTCGCCGCCTTCGCACCATAATTCAGCATTCTGCCCACCGAAGTTGAGCACAGGTTTGGTGGTTTTGGTGTTTTGCAGATTATTGATCTTGCGGATAGTTCCCTTATTGGCTTCTTCTTCCGAACTATGAAACGGCGGATTGCAAAGCGTAAACGCAAACCGATCTTCGGGCTGAATAATATCCTTGAAGATATACCGACTGTTGAGTTGCTGTTGCAGACTGATTGCCTCTTGAAGCGAAGGATTATGGTCGATGATCATGGCACAATTGTCAATCGCTTTTTCATCAATATCCGTTGCTACAAAGCTCCATCCGTAGGCAGAATGTCCAATAATCGGGTAGATGCAATTGGCTCCAACGCCGATGTCCAACCCAAAAACGGTATCGCCTTGCGGGATAACCTCGTTGTTGTTTTCAGCCAATAAATCAGCCAGATAGTGGATATAGTCGGCTCTTCCGGGAATAGGAGGACAGAGGTAGTTTTTAGGGATATCCCAGTTTTGAATGCTGTATTCGCTTATCAAAATAGCATTGTTCAAAGCCTTTACAGCCTCTGGATTACTGAAATCAATACTTTCTATATCAAACTCATTGATAAATACAAAAGGTTTCAAAGCGGGAGAAGCCTTTATCAGTGTTGCAAAATCATATCTAAAACGGTGCGGGTTTCTCGGATGTAATGCTTTCTTTTCGTTTGTTATCGTGGGTTTCATCGTGCTCATTTTCAAGGCAAAGATACGCTTTACTAACGATTAGCAGAGGGTTTTGTTATTGAATGGTTCTCTTCTAAACTTTCTAAGGTGATTTTAAAGATATCTAAAAGAGAATTCAAGGTTTCAATTGACTTAATTTCTCCCTTTGCAAAAAAGGAAAGCTCAAAACCTGTAGTTTTCTCTCCCCAAATTCCTTTGTAATTTGATATCTGAAAATTAAACTCAGCTTCTTTTTCGATTAGACTTCTTAAAGTTGAATTCTGTAAAAGCTTCTTTAATTTGAATTCATTATTGGCTTTTAGAATGAACTTTTTATCAAACTCTTTTATTCTGATTTCAATATCTTGTGCACCGAAAAACTTCTCGACGGATCGGACAATTCCGTTATTGTAGATTTCGAATTTAAAACTATCCCTCGAATCAATAGGAACGAAGATTCTAGTAAACCTTTGGTTAAATTTTCCTGAATACAAATCATAATAGTCAAATACAATATCCCAATTTTTATAATTGACTATTGTTCCGTCTAGTTTTCCATATCGGCCTGAAAAAAAAGTTCCTCCAGTTGATTCTGAAAAGTGCTTCCAAGTATCTTCATTTCTGCCAAATAAATTTATCATTCTTGTGAATTGTGATATTGTTAAAGTTTGATGAAAATGTAACTTTGTGAGAATGCCTTTGTAAGTTTTATTTATAAATGTTAAGCGTCTAGGAGATTATTGATTTTGGCATATTGAAGCAACATAATGGTTTTGGCATCGATAATTTCTCCAGTGGCAATCATCTCATAAGCCTTGTCAAAAGGAAGCTCCAAAACTTCGATGTTTTCCTGTTCGGTATCTACTCCGCCGCCTTCGCTTATTTTCATCTCGTTGGAATATTCGCCTGTAAAGAAATGAATGATTTCCGTTACTGATCCAGGAGACATATAGGCTTCGAATATCTTCTTTACATCACTTATCTCATATCCTGTTTCTTCTTCCGTTTCCCGCTTGATGCAATCTTCGGGATTTTCTTTTTCCAAAAGTCCGGCACAAGCTTCAATCAAAAAGCCAGTTGGGTTATCGTTCAGGTAAGTTGGCAGGCGAAATTGCTTGATCAGGATGATGTTCTTGCTTTTCTTGTTGTATAGGAAAATCACAGCTCCATTTCCTCTGTCGTACACTTCTCTTTTGTGAATTTGTACTTTTCCGTCTGGGGTTTCATAATCAAAGGTAACTTTGGTAAGTGTTGCCCAGTTTTTGGAAAGGAGTTCGGTATTTTTGATTTTAATTTTCGTATTACTCATTGTTGTATAGTTAGATTTGAATCAGATTAAATCGATGCATTCCATCATCAATAGATCGCCTTTTTGGTGTGTGATGGAAACGATTCCGTCTTCTTTTACGGAATTGCTACTTCCAGTACGATAACCCATCGTGAGGGTGTCGTTATGTAGAGGATATAGTAAATTTTCTGAATGTATGCCTGAAACGACACCAATCGGAATCAGTGAAATGTTTGTGTTAGCAGTATACCATTTCTGAAAATTTCGTGGTAATTGAAATACTTTTGAATAATCGTCGAGGATTACAATCTTAATCAAATCCTTAAACCGAACAATATTTGTAATGTTGGTAATCGTGTGATCGGCTCTTCTTCCGGTTGCCCAAACTACGTTTACAGCAGGAATTTTTCTTTCAATTAAATAGTCTATTGCTTTTTCGAGGTCGGTTTTGTCTTGGTCGGGAGTATGGACAATTTCTATTGGATATTGCAACTCTTCGTATTTCTTTGTATCGAAATTCCGGTCGAAATCGCCTAAAAGTACATCTACTTTTATATCAAGTTGCATCACCCGTTCGATGGCTGAATCCAAGACAATCACAAGTGGCGACCATTCTAGAAGTTGTCCTAATAATTCGGAACTGCAAGATGCACCGTTGGCAATGATTAAGGCAGGTTCTTGGTCGTCGCGAACGATGTGGTGTGAAGACATTTGATTTTTGATTTTAGATTTCAGATTTGCTCGTAAAGATAAATAAACTTTGGGTTTTTGATATATTTAATCTGTAGCTAAAGCCACACGTGGCCTGATAATTTAAAATAGGGTAGAACCCTATCAAATAGTAATTCAGTTTTCGCCCTGAAAGGGCAATATATTTTAGCATAGGGTGAAGCCCTATTAAACGATTATGCGTTTCTATAGGTTTAGCCCGGATGGTAATGAAAACAAAATCTTGCAATAAATCTAGTTTTGTTATCCTGCAAGAGCGACCAACGGAAGCTCCTTGCGGGATTTACAAAACTTTTTATGGCAAGATTTTTTTGTAATGGACAGCCGGAATTGCTTCAAAAAATTATCTTATCAACGAAAAATGTCCTTTCATTTCTTTTCCGTCTTTGAAATTGGCTTTGTACCAATAGTCGGTTGCAGGAAGCATGTTTCCGTTGAAAGTTCCATCCCAGCTGGCATTTCTTTCGTCTAGGTAAATAATCAATGCGCCTTGACGATCGAAAATGGCAATTTTTACTTTTGGAACCATAGAAAGGCCTTCAATTTGGTAGATGTCGTTGAAGCCATCGCCGTTAGGGGTGAAGAATTTTGGAAGTATGATTAGGTCGAAACGTTGAGTACCTCTACCACATCTGTTTCTCACAAAAGCGGTTCTTACACCACCGGTAACACCATAAAAAATATTTGAATCTTGGTAATCTATTCCATCAAGTGCGTATTCGTAATCTCCAGTTGTAGTGGTGGTTATCGTTACGGTTCTGTGGTCGATAATGATTTGGTCGATTATAGGGATTAACGTTTCTGTTACAATCACAGTTCGAACTGCTGAGCATCCAACGGTGTTGGTAACTGTTACAGTATATGTTCCTGCTGAAGTCACTCGGATGGTTTTGGTGGTTTCTCCAGTGCTCCACAGATAGTCAACACCGTCGATTTCGGCACTGATGTTTACAAAACCATCTTCGCAAAAAGTAGCCGTACCATCCGTTACAATTGGAGTTTCGCGTATGTTGAAACTGACTGCAGTTCGAGTGTCGCTTACGCAAGTTGCATTTGGAACAAAAGCTTCGGCATAATAAGTTCCTTCGATTGTTGGAGTAAAAGTGGTGCTGTTGGCTTGCAACAAGTTTCCACCTGTTAGCACATCAAACCAATTGACTTGTTCGCCAGTGGCGGGCGTTACGGACAAAGCAGGAATTGGATCTCCTTCGCAAATATCGACATTACCGTTACTTGTTGGTGCAACAGGTTTTGGAACAACAGTTACTGTGAAAACTTCAGAAACGGTAAAACAAAATGGATTTGCCAGATTGGCTACATCTTCGGCTACTTTTACCCTGAAAAATTTAGTTGCTGTGATAGTTGGAACATAATTATCGGTAGTTTCACCAGCAATGTCGGTCCAAGTAATGTTATCATTGCTTTCTTGCCATTGATAAACATTCAAATTGGTCCCTTCGGAAAACACATTCAAATTGATATTGGTTGGCAATTGGTCTTGGCAAGTTGTAAAGGATGAAACATTGTCGGGACCAGTGGCTATAAGTGTAAAATCTCCACAAGAACGGAACATAATATCGTCAATGGCCAAATCGTTTCCGCAACCTCCCACACCGTTGTTTTTCATCTTTAAAACTACAGAAGTTTGTCCGCCTAAAGTGGTAAAGGTTAATCCGAATTGTTCCCAGATCGGTGAAGGAGTTCCATTGATATCACCTGTGTTACCAGATTTTAGCAATGTCGTTTCGGTAGCATCCCAAATTTCAAACGTTACGTTGATTGGAATTCCGGTTCCGGGACACGCTCCAACCGAAGCTGAGTTATAAATATTCATCAGCCAAGCGGTAAATTCAAATGTGGTGTTGACACACAATCCGGTTACGGTTCGTTTATAAAATTCACCCGAAGTAAAACTCGCATTTACAATCAGCGATTTTCCGTTTGTGTCTCCCGGAGTATGGTCTTTTGTATTGTGCCAGGAATTATTAAGGTTTATTTGGGATGATAATGTGTAATCGCCATCATTTGGAGTTCCTGACACATAATTATACGAAGTAGTTCCTGCAGGTAATTGAGGCCCAAAACCTGTTCCACTGCCAAAATCTTCCGTAAAGATGGGCAATCCTTTACTGCCTAAACAAAAGCCCAACTGGCCATAGGAGAGATTGGATGTGAGTACTAAAAATAAAAAAGCAACAATTACTTTCGAGGTTTTTTCCATATGATGTATAACAGCTTAAGAGCAAAAAGACGACCCTGAAAGTCGTCTTTTTTGATATTTATTTTTTTTAATTCTGAATTACAGTAATTTAGCCAAAGCGTTGTTTAAAGTTTCACTTGGTCGCATTGCCTTATCCGTCAATTTGAAATCTGGTTTGTAGTAACCTCCAATTTCTTGGTGTTTACCCTGTGAACCAATTAATTCTTCGTTGATTTTTGCTTCGTTATCTGTCAATTCTTTTGCAATAGGAGCGAAAATAGCTTTCAATTCAGCATCTTTATCTTGTGAGGCCAAAGCTTGAGCCCAATATAGCGCAATGTAAAAATGTGAACCTCTGTTGTCAATTTCACCTACTTTTCTTGCAGGAGATTTATCATTCTCTAAAAATTTCTCGTTTGCTTGGTCCAATGTTTCGGATAAAACCAATGCTTTAGAATTATTCAAAGATTGACCCAAATGCTCCAAAGAAACACCCAAAGCCAAGAATTCTCCAAGAGAATCCCAACGTAGGTAACCTTCTTCGATAAATTGCTCTACGTGTTTCGGTGCAGAACCACCAGCTCCTGTTTCGAACAATCCGCCACCGTTCATCAATGGAACGATAGAAAGCATTTTTGCAGAAGTTCCTAATTCTAAAATAGGGAAGAGGTCGGTCAAATAATCGCGTAATACATTTCCAGTTACAGAGATTGTATCCTTACCATCTTTGATTCTTTCCAAAGAAAAATTCGTAGCTTCAATAGGATTTAAGATTCTGATATCCAAACCACTTGTGTCATGTTCTTTCAAGTAAAGGTTTACCTTTTCGATCAACTGTCTGTCGTGTGCTCTGTTTTCATCCAACCAGAAAACGGCAGGAGTATCAGATAATCTCGCTCTGTTCACGGCCAGTTTTACCCAGTCCTGGATCGGAGCATCTTTTACTTGGCACATTCTGAAAATATCGCCTTTTTCTACTTTCTGTTCTGTAAGGATTTCACCTTTCGAGTTGGTTACTTTTACACTTCCATCCGCATCCATTTGGAAGGTTTTGTCGTGCGAACCATACTCTTCGGCTGCTTGTGCCATCAAACCAACGTTTGGTACACTTCCCATGGTTTTTGGGTCGAAAGCACCGTGTTTTTTGCAGAAATCAATCGTTGCTACATAAACTCCGGCATACGAGCGGTCTGGGATAATCGCTTTTGTATCTTGACCTTTTCCGTCCTTGTTCCACATTTGTCCAGAAGTACGAATCATGGCAGGCATTGAAGCATCTACAATTACATCCGAAGGAACGTGTAGATTCGTGATTCCTTTATCTGAATTTACCATTGCCAGAGCAGGTGCATTTGCATAAACATCATTTATAGCAGATTCTACTTCTGCTTGTTGAGGATGTCCTGCGATTTTTGCATACACATCGCCAAAACCATTTTTAGTGTTTACACCCAATTCGGCGAAAAGTGTTGCATATTTTTCAAATACAGGAGCAAAGAAAACGTCCACAATTGCACCAAAGATAATCGGGTCGGAAACCTTCATCATCGTTGCTTTCAAGTGAACTGAGAACAAAACGCCTTTTACTTTTGCATCTTCAATTTCTTTTGCGATAAATTTCTTTAAGGCATTTACGCTCAAAACAGCGCTATCGATAATTTCGCCTGCTTTTAGAGGAGAAGTGTCTTTTAATAATTTTGAAGTGCCATCAGTTCCAACGAATTCGATTTTGAAAGTATCAGCGTCTTTAATAGTAACCGATTTTTCACTTCCGTAAAAATCACCTTCGCTCATCGAAGCAACATGTGTTTTTGAATCAGCACTCCAAGCACCCATTGAATGCGGATGTTTTTTAGCATAGTTTTTTACTGCTTTTGGAGCTCTTCTGTCGGAGTTTCCTTCACGTAAAACCGGATTCACAGCCGAACCCAAGACCTTTGCATATTTTGCCTTGATGGCTTTTTCTTCGTCTGTTTGTGGATTTTCCGGCAATTCAGGCAAGTTGTAACCCAATTTTTGCAATTCCTTGATTACCTCTTTCAATTGCGGTACCGAAGCAGAAATGTTAGGCAATTTGATGATATTCGCCTCGGGAGTTTTAGCCAATTCGCCAAGTTCCAATAAATCGTTCTTGATTCTTTGGTTTTCATTCAAAAATTCTGGAAAGTTTGCGATAACTCTTCCCGCCAAAGAAATGTCTCTGGTTTCCACAGCAATTCCCGCAGGAGCCGTAAAAGATTGAACAATAGGAAGGAAAGAATGAGTGGCTAACATTGGAGCTTCGTCCGTGATGGTGTAAAAAATCTTTGCTTTATTTGACATTGTATAAAAGTTTGTTTGCTATTTTGTAAGGGTTACAAATATAATAAAACGAGTGCGAATTTCAGAATCAGAACGCTACGAAAACGTTTGATTTGTGAATATGGCAATTTATGGTTTAATAAATGACAAATCAGCAATTTGGACTGCAATTTACTGCAGCATTTGATTTTTTAAGGAGCGAAAGGTAGGGCAGAGAATAATCCATATTCCCGCTTTCCGTTCCAATCTTTTTTGAATTGCCTTGGGTTTAAACCCAAGGCAATTCAAAAAAGGATTTCCACTACAATCGGGGCTAGAAGGCCAATCATTTAGCCAAACGTGTGGAAAATGATTGGCCTTTTAGCCCTGATGGAGCCATTGTTTGAGCTCTTGAGCCTGCCTCAAAAGCAGGCTCAAAGCGAGTGGCTCCAGCAGGAATATGGATTATTCTCAGCCGGAACGATTCGCTTCTAAAATATAAAACAAAAAAAATCCCGACTCAAATGAATCGGGATTTTTATAAGTAAGCGACAATGAATTATCTTCTTTTGTCTTTGATTTTTGCTTTTTTACCAGTAAGTTCTCTGAAGTAGAAAATTCTAGCTCTACGAACTGCACCTTTTTTGTTGATTTCAACTTTCTGCAAAGCTGGCAAGTTTACTGGGAAGATACGCTCTACACCAACTGCTCCAGACATTTTACGGATTGTGAAAGTTTCTGTGTTTCCAGAACCTCTTCTTTGGATTACAACTCCTTTGAAGAACTGAGTTCTTGTTTTTTCACCCTCTTTAATTTCGTAGTAAACTGTGATTGTGTCTCCAGCTCCGAATACAGGGAAATCTTTTCTTGTTACGAATTCGTCTTGAACAAATTTCATTAAATCTGCCATTTTATTTCTAATTTATGGTTTAAATCAAATCAACATTCACGGTTTTCGCCAGAGGTTAATTCAATGAGGGTGCAAAAATAGAAAATATTTTGAATTTTAAATGATAAATTTTAAATTATTTCGGCACAAGTCATTTATAATTTAAAATTCATCATTCAAAATAATAACCTACTCGTTATCAAGTAAATCCGGTCTTCTGTTTTTTGTATGTTCATAAGCCATATCCTCACGCCATTTATCGATTTTAGCAAAATGTCCGCTGGTTAAAACCTCTGGAACTTTCCAGCCTTTGTAATCGGCTGGTCGTGTATAGATTGGTCCAGATAGCAAATTATCCTGAAAACTATCCGTTAAAGCAGAAGTTTCATCACTTAAAACACCAGGAATCAAACGTATTAATGCATCAGATAAAACCAATGCACCTAATTCGCCACCACTCAAAACATAATCACCAATTGAAATTTCCTTTGTAATGAAATGGTCGCGAACGCGTTGGTCAACACCTTTATAATGTCCACATAAAATGATGATATTTTCGTACATCGACATCGTATTGGCCATTTTTTGGTTCAGCGTTTCGCCATCGGGTGTCATGTAGATGATTTCGTCGTAGGTTCTTTCGCTTTTCAGTTTTGTGATGCAATCGTCGATTGGTTGTACCATCATGACCATTCCGGCTCCACCGCCAAATTGATAATCGTCGACACTTTTTTGTTTGTTGGTCGTATAATCACGCAAATTATGGAAATGAACTTCCACCAATCCTTTGTCGATGGCACGTTTCATAATGGATGCCTCAAACGGACTTCGTAATAATTCGGGTAAGATGGTAATGATGTCGATTCTCATAATTTGTTTTGAAAGTGCAAAGGTACAAAGTTATTTCTTATGGATTTGTTGACCACAAAGAAGCCGATTTCAACATGGCTCGTCTTGGCAATTGCAAACTGGCTACAACCAATTCTGCAAAATCATCTGGTTGCAAAACAGAATCTTCGGAATCTTTGCTTGCGATTCCTAATTCGATTGACATATCCGATGCAATTGTACTTGGAGTTAAAGTGCAAACACGGATGTTGTTTTTTCGTACTTCTTTCATCAAGGCCTCCGAAAGTCCAATTACCGCAAATTTTGAAGCAGAATAAGCTGAAGTTCCAGCATTTCCTGTAAGTCCAGCGGTTGATGAAATGTTGATGATATCGCCTTGATTTTTCTCGATTAAGAAAGGAAGAACTTCTCGCGTTACATAATACATTCCCATGACATTGGTTTGGATAATGTCGTTCCATTTTTCGGGACTCATTTCTAGAAAGGTTCCGAAAGAGGCAATCCCAGCGTTGTTTACTAAGATGTCTACGGTTCCGAATGTGTTCAAAATACGTTTGATGGCAGATTGTACTTCCTGCTGATTGGCTACGTCAAACTTTTCATAGATGGCATTCACACCGTATGATTTTAATTCAGAAACCGTGTCGATTAAGTTCTGCTCATTTCGGCCTGTGATGGCAACGTCTATTCCTTCTTTAGCGAAAGCGATGGCTGTGGCTTTTCCCAAACCTTTTCCACCGCCCGTTATGATTGCTTTTTTGCCTGATAAAATTTCCATTTTGTATTTGATTTTAAAAATACAAATTTAAGTGTATCGGATGTTTTAGCGTTTAGGTTTATGTGAAATTTATGAATTTACTTACGTTAAATTATTGTTGGATTCAGATGGCATAAAAATTAAGTATAGTATTTTTGCAGCATGAATTTATCCAATACCAAAGTCCTGTTTATGGCGGCATGTACGGGATTAATCGTTGCCAATTTATACTATTGTCAACCATTAATTGTACTGATTGCCGAAGAGTTTAAAATTACAGAAACAAAAGCCGGTACAATTGCCTATCTTACCCAAGCCGGCTACGCGATTGGTTTGTTTTTTATGGTGCCTTTGGGCGATAAGATCGAACGTAAAAAACAGATTTTAATTACCACTTTTGCTTCGATTATTGCCTTGATCATTGCAGCAACAGCTAAAAGTTTTTTAGTTTTGGAAATTGCTTCGTTCCTAATTGGGGCAACTTCCATAGTACCGCAATTAATTTTGCCTCTGGCCGCGTCTTTAAGTCAACCTGAAAAAAGAGGAAAAGTGGTAGGAATCATTATGAGTGGTTTGCTCGTTGGAATTTTATTGTCTAGAACATTAAGTGGCTTTATTGGAGAAATTTTGGGGTGGCGTTCGATGTTTTGGATTGCAGGTGGAATTTGTCTGCTTTTGTTTTTTGTCATTCAAAAACAATTTCCTTATAACAAACCAAACTTTCAGGGTTCTTATGGAAAATTAATTGAATCCCTTTTTACACTTATAAAAACACAGCCACTTTTACGAGAAGCCACATTAATCAATATGTTTTGCTTTGCACAATTCGGAGCATTTTGGACCACAATGGTTTTATTGCTTTCGAAAGAACCCTTTTCATTCAATTCAGCAACGATTGGACTTTTCGGGATTATTGGTGCTTCGGGAGCTTTGGCGGCACCATTGGTTGGTAAATTAGGCGATAAAGGAAATTCAAGAGTGGCAGTTGGTTATGGTTGCTTGATGATGTTAGCGAGTTTCATCATTTTTTATTTTTCAGAAACTAGTATTATCGGAATAGTTATCGGGATTATCTTGATTGATATCGGATTGCAAGGCGTTCATATTTCCAATCAAACCCGTGTATATTCACTCCTTCCCGAAGCAAGAAACAGGATGAATACCGTTTATATGTCGTTTAGTTTCTTAGGAACTGCATTAGGTTCTGCCTACGGATTATTCCTGTGGAAAATAGGCGAGTGGCAGGCTGTTACTTTGGGTTGCATCCTTTTGGCGGTATTGGCACTAACAGTTTATGACTCACGTATCAGTCGAAATCTAAACGAATAAAGGCTGAATCAATAAAGAATTAATTCGTAAATTTGCACTTCAATTTTAATAAACAAACAATGGAAAACGGAATATATGCTAAATTCAATACTCCAAAAGGATCGATTTTAGTTAAACTTACACACGATTTGACTCCAGGAACAGTAGGTAACTTTGTAGCTTTGGCAGAAGGAAACCTTGAAAATAAAGCAAAACCACAAGGAACTCCTTATTATAACGGATTGAATTTTCACCGTGTAATTCCAGATTTTATGATTCAAGGAGGTTGTCCTCTTGGAACTGGAACGGGAGATCCAGGTTATAAATTTGATGATGAATTCCACCCAACGTTAAAACATAACCGTCCAGGAGTTTTGGCTATGGCGAATTCTGGACCTGGAACAAACGGTTCTCAATTTTACATTACACACATCCCAACGGATTGGTTGGATAATAAGCATACAGTTTTCGGTCATGTTGTTGAAGGACAAGATGTGGTAGATACTGTTGCTCAAGGCGATGCTTTAGAAAGTGTTGAAATCTTGAGAGTTGGAGCTGAGGCTGAAAAATGGAATGCAGTGGAAGCTTTCAGAACTTTTGAAGGGTCTCGTGCAAAACGTGAAGCGGCTGAAAGAGAAGCGGCCGAAGCAAAAATGGAAGAATTGGCGGCTGGTTTTGATAAAACAGAAAGCGGATTGCGTTATAAAATGATCCAAAAAGGTAATGGTAAGAAAGCGGAAAATGGTAAAACGGTTTCTGTTCACTATTCGGGACAATTAGAAAACGGAAAAGTTTTTGATTCATCTTACACAAGAAAAAAACCAATTGAATTTCCATTAGGAAGAGGGAATGTAATCGAAGGATGGGACGAAGGAATCGCGTTGTTGCAAGTAGGTGATAAAGCGCGTTTTGTAATTCCATCGCATTTAGGATATGGTTCTCGCGGAGCTGGTGGAGTGATTCCTCCAAACGCAACCTTGATTTTTGATGTTGAATTGATGGACGTTAAATAAGAAATTCATAGAGCGATTTGCTTGTTTTGAATTTTTATAAATAGAATCCCAACGATAGTTTTATTGTTGGGATTTTTTACATTTACGGCAGTAATCAAAAAACCAAAAATGAAATCAAAAATTATTGTAATTGCTTTAGCGTCGATTTTAATGTCTTCCTGCAAAACAAAAAAAGCAACAATTGAAAAAGAAGTTCCCGTAAAAGAACAAATAACGGAAGTAATAACGGTTGTGGAAGAAAAGCCTGTCGCACTGTTATCTCCAGTTGCTGATAATCCTGAAACTATAAAATTGGCTTCCACTTATGACGGTGGTGGTTTGTATAAAAACAACTGTGCCAACTGTCATAAACTCTACAAAGCTGAAGATTTTTCTAGAGAAGACTGGGTGCCAATTATGAAAAGAATGCAAAAAAAAGCAAGAATTTCGGATGCCGAAACATTAGCGATTTATAATTATTTAGCTGTTCAAACCAATTAAAGCATAAGCATCCGCCCAATGGCGGATGTTTTTTTATTGGAACAATTTTTGAAATCGACACTTTATAAATCGTAATTTTGCATTCAAATAATTTTCCATGCGTTATCTTTTAATTTTTCTATTTCTGATTACTTTTTCGGCGAAAGCCCAACAACACTGCGGTTATGACTTTTCGTCTTATATTGTTTTGCATATCCATGAAGATGGAAAATCAGAAAACATTCATAACTTGAAAGTAACCCTTGTTGACAGTGTAGGCAATGATGTTGTGAATGTCAACAACAAATACAGCTGGAACAAAAGCGGTCAGATCATGAAATTTTATGAAAATTATAAAATTGATAACGACGGCAAGAAAATAGAAAACACTCCCGAAAATCAAAAGGCAAAATGGTTTTTTCCCTTTTCAAAAGACACTTACTTATTGTCTGTAACCAATGATTTTCCGGCTGATAATATGAGGGTTAAGATAGAGGATGTTTCTGAAAAACCTCAATATGAAACCGAAATTATTCAGCTTTATGCCTTCAATATGTACATTTTATGTACTACTCAGGTACAGCAAAAGGCCCAACAATTTGGACCTCGTGCTAATAAACCTGTAAATATTGTATTGAAGAAGAAATAATTTACTCAATTCTAAAACCGTCCGGAATTACTACTCCTTTTTTCACCACGATAATTCCTTCCTTAATGGTATATAAAGGTGTGTTGGCGTCCTCAAGATGTTTTCCGCCATTTAGATACACATCATTTCCAATTCGGCAGTTTTTATCAACAATGGTATTGTTGATGTAGCAACGTTTTCCAATTCCAATATTGGCCACATCATTGAGATTATTGGCGTAAATTTCTTCGAGATTCTGATAAAAATCACTTCCCATCAAATAGGAATTTTTAATTACAGAACCTTCGTCAATCCTTGTTCTGATCCCAATTACAGAATGTTCAATTTTCGATGAATTGATGATGCAACCCTCGGCAATTACGGTTTTATTGAAAGATGTAACCCCAGTAATTTTAGAAGGAGGCAAAACCCTTGCACGTGTAAAAATCTTGCTCGATTCATCAAATAAATTGAATTTTGGAATGTCATCTGTCAAGCCCAAATTGGCTTCAAAAAACGAATCAATGTTTCCAATATCGGTCCAATAACCTTCGTATTGGTAGCTTAATATTTTTTGATTCCCAATAGCTTGCGGAATAATTTCCTTGCCGAAATCCTTCGTTTCAGGATTCGACATCAATTTAACAAGCAAATCTCTGTTGAAGATGTAAATACCCATCGAAGCCAGGTAATGTTTGCCTTCGCTCGCCATTTCTTCACTTACTTCGGATGTCCATTCGGGTAATAATTCCTTGGCTGGTTTTTCTATAAATGAAGTAATAAAATTATCTGAATCTGTTTTTAAGATCCCAAATTCTGGAGCTTCCTTAGCGCTTACAGGTAAAGTTGCGATGGAAATGGAAGCGCCACTTTCGTGATGTGCATCAATCATTTCATTGAAATTCATCTGATACAATTGATCGCCCGAAAGAATCAAGGCATAATCAAATTCGTGGTTCAGAAAATGTTGCATACATTGGCGAACCGCATCCGCCGTACCTTGAAACCAAGTCGGATTGTCCGGAGTTTGCTCGGCCGCTAAAATATCTACAAATGCATTACTGAAATAACTAAAATGATAGGTATTCTTTATATGCTGATTCAAAGAAGCCGAATTGAACTGCGTCAAGACAAACATTCTTGTTATTTCTGAATTGATGCAATTGGATATGGGAATATCAACCAATCGATATTTTCCCGCGATTGGAACTGCTGGCTTTGAACGGCTTTCTGTTAAAGGCGCTAATCTAGAACCTTGACCACCACCTAAAATGATGGCTAAAACACTCTTTTTCATAGATTTAATTTGTTATTGATTGGTAAACACTGATATATTCTTCTGCAACTTTGTCCCACGAATGGTCAATTTGCATGACTATTTTTCTAACGGAATCAAATTTTTCACGATCGTTGAACAAATCAATTCCTCTTGTAATGGAATGATTTACATCGTAAACACTCACGTTATCGTGGCAAATTCCAAATCCTCCATCTCCTATATCCCAAACAGTATCTTTTAATCCGCCCGTTCTTCTGACAATTGGAATCGTGCCGTAACGCATGGCGTACATTTGATTCAGACCGCAAGGTTCAACACGAGAAGGCATCAAAAGGAAATCGGCACCGGCATAAATAATGTGGGCCAGTTTTTCATTATAACCAATGTAAGCATTATAATTTCCTGGATAAAAATACTTCAATCCGTCAAGGCTATTTTCCAGTTGTTTGTCGCCAGAACCGAGCATCAAAATATTGATTTCACCGGGATTTCTGCTCAAAGCAGTACTGCAAATTTCAGGTAGCAAATCGGCACCTTTTTCGCCAACCAATCTTCCAATAAAGGTGAATAAAGGTTTATTGATGTCGAGATTAAATTGCTCACAGATGAATTGTTTGTTTTTTTGTTTTCCGGTTTTAAAATTCTTCACGTTGAAATTGGAAGTCAGCATTTCATCGGTTTTCGGATTCCAAACCTCAGTATCAATTCCGTTTAAAATTCCGATGGATTTTGGGCGTTCATAACGAAGGAGACTTTCCAAACCATTCGCATTGTTGCTGATTTCATCCAAATAACTCGGAGAAACCGTAGTCACTTTCCAAGCACACTTTATAGCTGAAGCCAAAGGATTGACGATACCATTCCATTCCAAAAAGCCTAGTTTAGACTGATGAAATTCAGGTAAATAATGCAATTTATCAAAACCAAACCAACCTTGATATTGCCCATTATGGATGGTCAGGACGGTTGGCGTGTTTTTCAAATGATGATAATTGAAGCAATTTTGTACCATAAAAGGAATCAATCCGGTATGGTGGTCGTGGCAATGTAAAATATCAGGATTCTGATTCGTTTCGGTCAGCCAATTCAAAAAAGCAATCTGAAAGGCGGTAAAACGTTCGGTGTCGTCATCATAAGAATAAACATTCGGTCGGTCAAACAATTCTGGAATGGCAATCAAGTACAATTCAAAACCTAATTTATTTGTTTTTTCTCTGAAAACGGTATAATTAAAATGAAACCAACCCAATTTCAATTTTCCTTGATGGATGGTATCAAATTCATTTTCATTGGTAAATTTATTGTCGTAACCCGGAACTACAACTTTAGCGTTATGTCCGAGATTTTTTTGGTATTTTGGTAACGCACCCACAACATCGGCCAGACCGCCAACTTTAGCAACGGGGTAACATTCGGCACTTATATGGTATATTTCCATCTTTATAAAATTATTTCCATTTGATATTACAGCCTAAACTAGGTTTCTGTGTTTCGGCAATAGTTCTGTTATAAATCACGCCATCAATAGCATTTCGCAAATCGCTTCCGCTTAAAGGAATTCCATTTCCGGGACGGGAATCATCCAATTGACCTCGATAAAATAATTTATTTTGAGCATCAAAAAGATAAAAATCGGGTGTGCAAGCGGCGTCAAAAGCTTTTGCAACATCTTGACTTTCATCATATAAATAAGGAAAATCAATTCGGTTTTCAAAAGCAAATTCGCGCATCAATTCTGGCCCATCTTGTGGATATTTTTGAGCATCATTACTCGAAATGGCCATTATTCCCAATCCTTGAACACGATAATCGTTTGCAATCATTAGAATTTCCTCCAAAACATGGTGCACAAACGGGCAATGGTTGCAAATAAACATTACCAAAGTTCCCTTGCTTCCTTTTAAATCTTCAAATGAATAATGATAATTGGAATTGGTGTCTTTGAGTTTGAATGCAGGTGCCGGAGTTCCGAGCGGTAACATGTTGGAAGGCGTTCTTGCCATTTATAAAAGATTGAATTTTAGCTTACTATTTCTCTGATACAACTTTGAACTTTAATGTTGTAAAAATGTTAGTTTTTGTTTCTAAATATAATAAAAATATTAGAAATTTGAATTATGAATATTTAATATTAATAATAAAAAATTGAATAAAATATGCAATCTGAAATAACTTGGGCAGATTTTGAGAAAGTAGAAATGTTAGTAGGGACAATTATTGGAGTAAACGATTTTCCGGAGGCCAGAAAACCGGCATTTCAATTGACAATTGATTTTGGAAATGTGATTGGAATCCGAAAAACATCGGCCCAAATTACAAAACGCTATGCGAAGGAAGATTTGCTAAATAGGCAAATAATTTCGGTTGTAAATTTTCCAAAAAAACAGATTGGAAAATTTATGAGTGAATGTTTGGTTCTTGGAGCGGTAGGAGCCGAAGGTGACGTGGTTTTATTGAGTCCAGATTTTAAAGTAGAAAATGGACTGAGGATTGGATAATAAAAAAGCCTGAAGGTTAATTCAGGCTTTATATATTGTTTTTCAGTTATTAAATATCGTCAAAATCGATATCTGTGAAACTACTAACAGATGGTTCTGCAACCTGTTGTGCTTCTGGTTTCTGATTGTATTCGTTGAAAAATTCTCTTTTGAAATCTTTCTGGTGTCTTTCAGAAATTACTTCTTCGCCTTTATGGTTCAAAACATACGAAGTCATTTCTTCTAAGATTTCAGCGAAAGCGGCAAAATCTTCCTTGTACAGATAAATCTTGTGTTTTTTGAAGTGGAAAGAACCATCTTCTTCCGTAAATTTTTTACTTTCGGTAATTGTGATATAATAATCATCAGCCTTTGTAGCTCTAACATCAAAGAAGTAAGTTCTTCTTCCTGCTCTTAAAACTTTAGAAAAAATTTCTTCTTTCTCTAACATATCATTTTCTCTCATAATCCTTCTTTCAAATTTATTTTGGGTTGTGTTTTGTAGAACTCAAAAATCAGAAAAAAAAGTTAATTGACCAACCTTTTATATCATTTCTTTTTCAGAAAGTTGTTTGATGTATAACTCTTTGTAATATCCTTCTTGGTTTACGAGTTGATTATGAGAACCTTGTTGGATGATTTTTCCTTCCTCCAAAATAATAATTTTATCAGCATTTTTTGCAGATGAAACCCTGTGTGTGACAATGATTGTGGTTTTATATTTGCAAAATTCGAGCAGATTATTAAGGATTGCTTCCTCAGTTTCTGTATCAACCGCCGAAAGTGAATCGTCCAAAATTAAAATCTCAGGATCTTTAATAATTGCCCTTGCAATGGAAACACGCTGTTTTTGTCCGCCCGAAAGCGTAATGCCTCGTTCGCCCAAAACAGTTTCATATTGCATATTGAAGTTGATGATGTTATTGTGGACAACCGCCATTTTCGCCGCTGCAATTACTTCTTCCTCAGTTGCATCTTCTTTTCCAAATTTGATATTATTCTTAATTGAATCAGAAAATAAAAATGCATCTTGTGGTACAACGCCAATACTGTTTCTTAAATCAAACAAATGCAATTGGCTAATTTCTTTACCGTCAATAGTAATTTGTCCTTCGGTAACATCATAAAGTCTGCTAATCAACGAAAGAATAGTTGATTTTCCGGACCCCGTTTTTCCTAAAACTGCTAATGTTTCTCCTTTTTTAATGGTGAAATCAATATTTTTTAGCGCTTCAATGTTGGTATCATCATAGGTAAAACTTACATTCTTGAAAGAGATTTCGCCATCGATAACGGAATGCTCTTTTGAATTATTTTTAATTTCTGGTTCAATTTTTAAAAACTCATTGATTCTTTTTTGGGAAGCTTCTGCCTCCTGAATCATCGAAGAAACCCATCCGAGAGATGCAACCGGCCAGGTAAGTAAGTTTACATAAAGGATAAATTCGGCAATGATACCAATATTTGGAATACTTCCATCAATGTGCATCATTCCTCCAAAATAAATCACGACCAAATTACTCACACCAATCAAGGCAATCATTAATGGTCCAAAAAACGAATTCACTCGAGCAAGACTCATGCTTTTTTCCTTACTTTCTTCGGATAAATCAACCATGTTTTTCTGATATTGATTTTCCAATGAATAGGCTTTGATTACCCGAATACCCGAAAATACTTCTTGTGAAAATGTAGAAAGTTTGGATAAATTCTGCTGGAAAGCGGTACTTCTCTTGTTGATTTCTGTGCTCAGTTTGAAAATAGCATACGATAATAAAGGTAAAGGCAGGATGGTATAAAGTGTCAATAAAGGCGAGACATTATACATATAGCCGATTACTATGGCAAATCGTATAAATGTGTTAATCGAATACATTACGGCTGGACCCACATACATTCTTACTTTTCCCACATCTTCACTGATACGGTTCATCAAATCTCCCGTACGATTTTGTTTGTAAAAATTTTGAGACAGGTTTTCATACTGACGGAAAACCTCATTCTTTAGATCAAATTCTACGTGACGCGACATTACTATTAAGGTCTGACGCATCAAAAAAGTCAAAACGCCCGCAATTAAGGTCGTTCCAATAATAAATAATATGTTGTGAAGAAGTTCTGCCTTTACAAATGCAACATCAATAACGCTTGCATCTTTAACGTGGCTCTCGATAGCCGTAATAGATTTGCTGATGAGCTTTGGCGTAAAAAGGGAGAAGATTTGAGCAACGATGGTGGTAATTATTCCGAACAAAAAGTGGTATTTGTATTTGACGAAATATTTATTTAAATATTGTAATTCTTTCATTATATTAAGATAATCGAATATTTTTTTAAGATATATCAGTTAAAAGTGCTAATAAAGTATATTTTTGGTTTTTCGACTTAAAGTGTATTTCTATTAAGGTATTACTAAAAAAAGACAATTTCATTGCAATGTTTTGATTAAAACTGTAAATTTGTACTGTCTTTTTGATAAAGTCATAATTCATTTAATAAATTAAGTACTATGATAACAGAAGTATTAACCCCTCAAGAACTTCACAAAATCGATCCAGTTTTTGGACAAGTATCATTCAATGATCATGAACAAGTTGTTTTTTGTAATGACAAAGATACTGGTTTAAAAGCAATAATTGGTATTCATAACACAGTTTTAGGACCAGCATTAGGTGGAACAAGAATGTGGAAATATGCTAATGAATGGGAGGCTTTGAACGACGTTTTGAGACTTTCACGCGGTATGACTTATAAATCAGCAATTACAGGATTGAACCTTGGTGGAGGTAAAGCCGTTATCATTGGTGATTCAAAAATTGATAAAACGCCGGAGATGATTCGTAAGTTTGGAGAGTATGTAAATTCTCTAAGCGGTAAATATATTACAGCCGAAGATGTAGGAACTACAACGGAAGATATGGACAACATTAGAGAAGTAACGAAATTTGTTACGGGTGTTTCTGTAGAAAAAGGTGGTTCTGGAAATCCTTCTCCAGTAACGGCTTACGGTGTTTATATGGGGATGAAAGCCGCTGCAAAATACCAATTCGGAAGTGAGAAACTAGACGGTAAGAAAGTTTTAGTTCAAGGAATTGGCCACGTTGGAGAAACTTTAGTTGATTTTTTAACTAAAGAAGGTGCTCAAGTTGAAATTACCGATATCAATCAAGGAAGATTGGAAGAAATCAGTGCAAAATACGGAGCTTCAATCTTTACTGGCTCAGATATTTACAGTGCAGATGTTGATATTTATTCTCCTTGTGCACTTGGAGCTACAATTAACGATGAAACCATCAACAAATTGAAAGCTAGAGTTATTGCAGGAGCTGCAAACAACCAATTGGCAAATGATTCAGTTCACGGTCAGATTTTAAAAGGAAAAGGAATTCTTTATGCTCCTGATTTCTTGATCAATGCGGGTGGAATCATCAACGTTTATGCTGAAATCGTTGGATACGACAGTGCTGAAGCAATGAGAAGAACTGAAAACATCTATAACACAACGTTAGAGATTTTCGCTTTCGCTGAACAAAACGGTATCACAACTCAGGAGGCTGCAATGCGAATTGCTCAGAACAGAATCGACACAAGAAAAAAAGAAAACGCTACTAAATAAGGGCATTTTCAATATTATTACTATTTTTGCAAAGCGAAAGAATTTCTTTCGCTTTGTTAATTTTATAAAAGTTCTTATCCGTGTTAAACAGAAGACATATTCGTGTTAAAGTGATGCAGACAATCTATGCAATGCATCAAAGCAAATCAGACAATCTTGAAAAAGAAGAAAAATTTTTATTCTACAGTGTCGAAAATATTCAGGATTTATATTTGATAATGCTTTCTTCTTTGATTGAAATCAAAAAAACTGAAGAAGTTTTTTTAGATAAATCAAGTAAAAAACATTTGGTAACTCCGGAAGAACGAAACCCCAACAAAAAATTCATCAACAACCAAGTAATTGAATTATTATCCGAAAGCAATTCGCTAAGCATTGCATTGGAAAATAGAAAAATTACAAATTGGGATTTGGCAGATGATTATATTCAAATCCTGCTTCAGGAAATCAAACAAAGCGAATTCTATTCAAAATACATGACCAATCGTGTCAATAATTTTGAAGAGGACAAACAATTTGTATTGGACATTTTTACAGAAATTATTGCGCCAAACGAAAAACTGTACGACTACCTGGAAGACCATAAATTAACTTGGATTGATGATATTCCATTGGTAAATACCGAAATCATCAAGCAATTGAAAGCCATCAAGGAAAACAGCGAAATCAAGATACCTAAGCTTTACAAAGATGCAGATGATAAAGATTTCGTGAGAGATTTGTTTAGAAAAACAGTTTTGAACGAAGTAGCTTTCGCCAAAGAATACATGGATAAAACGCCAAATTGGGATACCGAAAGGATTGCTGAATTGGATACAATCATTTTAAAAATGGCAATCTGTGAGTTCTTAAAATTTCCGTCTATTCCAGTAAAAGTTACTATTAATGAATACTTGGAATTGGCGAAAGAATATTCAACACCAAAGAGTAGCATCTTTATTAATGGGATCTTGGATAATTTGGTAAAGGAATTCCAAGCTGATGATAAATTGAAAAAAATAGGAAGAGGTTTAATGTAATCTTAAATTATATCATGATCAAAAAAACATTAAGTATTATGGCTGTTGCACTGTTATTAGTAACGGCTTCATGCAAAAAGGAAACAATTACCGCAGATGGAACTTCAACCGTTGAGACAAACGGTAAAATTACATCTATGAAATTTGATAAGACCGAACATGATTTTGGAACTATCGACGAAGGAGATAAGGTTGAAACGGTCTTTACTTTTACAAATGATGGAAGCGAAGATTTGATCATTACAAATGCCAAAGGTTCTTGCGGCTGTACGGTTCCGGAGTATCCGAAAGAACCTGTGAAACCAGGTGAAAAAGCTACGATGAAAGTTTCTTTTAGTTCTACAGGGAAAAAAGGAATGCAAAATAAAACGGTTACAATATCTGCCAATACTAAGTCAGGTACAGAATTACTAACCATTAAGGCAAATATAATTCCTGATCCAAATAAACCTGATAATTCAAAAAAGCCTATGACTACTGAAGAAATTAAGAATAGGAGAGAAGAATTAAAAAAACAATTTGAGCAAAATACTAAAACAGAAAAAAAATAAATGGAAAATTATATGAACTTTTTGCCATATGTGGCAATGATAGCGGTGTTTTACTTTTTAATGATCAGACCGCAACAACAAAGAGCTAAAAAAGAAAGAGAATTTGAGTCAAGTCTTAAAGTTGGAGACAAGATTATTACGAAAAGCGGTATCCACGGAAGGATTTCCGAACTTTCAGATACTACAATCGTAATTGAGACAATGTCTGGAAAATTAAAGATGGAGCGCTCTGCAATTTCTATGGAAATGAGTGCAAAATTAAATGCTTCGCCAGTAGTTAAGAAATAATTTATTCTATATCTTATCATAAATGAAAAAGCTCCACAATTGTGGAGCTTTTTTTTTGGACTTATGCGCAATTATAAGAATTACTTTTTCTTCTTAGATTTAGATTTCTTTTTTGAATAGTCCTTAGATTTCTTTTCTACTTTACTTTCGATATTTGTAAAATCAGTCGTAGCTGTAAGTTCAGCAATTTTCACAATTACATCAATTGCTTTTTGCATGCTTTCAACCGGAACATACTCATATTTTCCGTGGAAGTTATGTCCACCCGCAAAGATATTCGGACAAGGTAATCCCATATAGGACAATCTGCAACCGTCAGTTCCACCACGAATAGGCTTGATTAAAGGTTTGATGTCCAATTGCTTCATTGCTTTTTCAGCCAAATCAACAATATATTTTACAGGCTCTACCATTTCTTTCATATTGTAATACTGATCTTTTACTTCAGCAATTACGATATCTTCACCAAATTGTTTCGCAAATTTCTTATTGATTTTTTTAGTGATTTCGTGGATCAATTCTTTTCGTTTCAAGAATTTCTTAGCATCGTGGTCACGTACAATCAATTCCAAAACCGTTTCTTCAATGCTTCCTTTTAAATGGTGAACGTGGAAAAATCCTTCATAACCTTTAGTTTCTTCTGGAGTTTCGCCTTTTGGCAAAGCATTGATAAAATCATTTGCAATCAACATAGAGTTGATCATTTTTCCTTTTGCATAACCTGGGTGAACGCTTTTTCCTTTGAAGGTAATTTTCGCTCCAGCAGCATTGAAGTTTTCATACTCCAATTCACCAATCTGGCTTCCATCCATTGTGTAAGCCCATTGAGCTCCGAATTTTTTTACATCGAATAAATCAGCACCACGGCCAATTTCTTCATCAGGAGTAAAACCAACCCTGATTTTTCCGTGCTTGATTTGTGGATTTTTTACCAAATATTCCATGGCCGTAACAATCTCCGTCAAACCTGCCTTATCATCGGCACCAAGCAAAGTCGTTCCATCAGTAGTAATGATAGTTTGACCTTTATATTGCAATAGATCCTTAAAATAATTAGGAGATAAAACGATATTTTGTTCTGCATTCAAAACAATATCGCCACCGTCATAGTTTTCAACAATTTGTGGTTTTACATTAAATCCTGTAAAATCGGGAGTTGTGTCATAATGTGCAACAAAACCGATCGTTGGCACTTCATGGTCCACATTACTTGCTAAAGTTCCCATTACATAGCCATTTTTGTCCTTTGTTACTTCGGTCAAACCGATGGCTTTTAATTCTTTAACCAATAAATTGGCCAGAACCAATTGCTTTTTAGTACTTGGTGTAGTTAACGATTCCGGATCTGATTCTGTATCAATGGTTACATAGCTGAAAAAACGATCAATAATGTGTTGCATAATATGTTTTTGAAATTTGAAAAAATTTAGTTTTTTTTGTGCCACAAAGATACAAATTGCTAACATTTTGCAGTGTTAAGTTTATCAATAAAATAAGGCTATTATTCCACTACAATCGGTGCAGCCAAACAACTTTCAGGAATGACAAAAGCATTAACCAGATCAACAGCATTCGGGCGAACTTCCCAGCACAACTGGTTGACCATTTTCCTGATCGCTTTCGTTTTTACACCTTCCATATAACCGTCTTCCAAATACCAACCCTTGTTTTTTTCAATTTGTGACAGCGCATATAGTTGGCAAAGCTCCGTCAAGGCTGCTTTACAATTGGCATCTTCAACACCTTCGATTTGGATGTAAAATTGTTCCAACACAACTCTTTCCAGATAAGCCTGAGCCACTTCAATCATCTGATGTTGCACAACATTGAAGGCATCATAAGAATCTAATCCTCCATCAATTAACTTTTTTAAACGCCTTGCGGCTGAATTGAGGATTTGCTTTTCCCTGTATTGAAAGGCATTCAAATGAAAATCTTTATCCAATAAATGTGCTTCGTCTGTATTTCGTGTAGCAAAAGGATTCTTTTGAGAAATCACTGTTTTTGCTTGGTCATAGACATAATTAATTACCCCAAGCGCATTCATCTCTCCAAATTCCTTTCTAAATTCCGACAGTCTATTCTTTGCTACCAACTGCATCAATACGGTATTGTCACCTTCAAAAGTCGTATAAATCTCCGTATCGTTTTTCAGCGCATCAATCCTATTCTCCGACATATAGCCTTTTCCACCACAAGCTTCGCGGCATTCCTGCAAAGTATCGCGGGTAGTCCAAGTGGTATAGGCTTTCATCCCTGCGGCAAGCGCCTCAATTTCCTGCATTTCAGCTTCGGTTTTGTCAATAAAACGCTGGGTAAGATATTGTAATCCAAAATGCAATGCATAGGCTTTCGCCAGATGGGGAAGCAGCCTTCGCTGATGGATTCTGTAGTTCAAGATAGGAACTTCCGAACCACCTTCGGGACCAAATTGTCGTCGCTTGTCTCCATATTTGATGGCAATCGTCAAACCGGATTTTGCCGCCGCCAATGCTGACCTCGGAATACCAATTCGGCCACCAACCAAAGTTCCAAGCATCGTAAAAAATCTTTTATTATCACTCGGAATAGTACTTTCAAATGCGCCTTCTTCATTGATTTGAGCAAAACGATCCAGCATATTTTCTTTCGGAATTACCACATTATGAAACCGGATGATGCCATTGTCCACACCATTCAAGCCCATTTTCAACCCACAATCTTTTATGGTAATGCCTTCCAAAACATTCATTTTTTCATCCCTTAGCGGAACGATAAACGCATTCACGCCATAATCGTGTCCGTCAATTATTAATTTTGCAAAAACGGTTGCCATCTTCCCATGATTGGCCGCATTCCCAATATATTCTTTCTGTGCGTTTTCGTGTGGGGTATGTATCGTAAAAGTCTTGTCGGCGTGATTGTAAGTTGCCGTCGTTTCAATTCCTTTTACATTCGATCCGTGATGGGTTTCGGTCATCGCAAAACAGCCCGGAAGTGCAAGAGTACCAACATCTTTCAAATATTTGGCATAATGTTTTTCCGTTCCCAACGATTGGATGCTCATTCCCCAAAGCCCAAATTGAACGCCGAATTTTATCACCAAACTCAAATCGTGGTAGCTCAGCGTTTCCATGATTGCAAAATAATCGGCTATGTTTTCACCGCCGCCATATTTTTTTGGATACGCCATATTGCCCAGGTTTTCATCGGCCAATATTTTGCACCATTCCAAAACTTTTTCACGGTAAATAAAAATATCTGTCGAAGTCTCATAAGCAAATTCAGGTCTAGAAATCACTTCTTTGACCTTATTGATGATCGGAGCCTGATCACCATCAAGAATCAATGTCAGTTGTGCAACATCAAATTCCGTCACAGTACCATATTCAGATGTAATCGTTTTAGGATGCTCCTTAAAACTGTTGATGACTTCCTCACTCAGGATACCGAGGTCGTTTTCCAGTTCTTCAAATTGCGATTTGTAGGAAGCAATTTTTTCGTCCTTTTTGGATAGTCCAACAATCAAGTCAAAAACTGTTCGGATATCTTCCGAAGCATATAACTCTTTTCCGATAATGGTTTTCCATTCCGACAACTCCGAGCGCGATGGAGGAGAAGCAAGATCAATTTTGGTAAGGAGAAATTCTTTTTCGTTTTTGGTAAGCCAAGATCTCGAAGAAACAAATGTCGACAAGGTCTCAAACTCTTTTTTAGTCAGGATATCATCCGACCAGGCCAAATAAAAGTAAGGTAGAAAAAAGGATAGTTCAGGAGTATTCATCGTATGGGGTTTAGTTGTTTTCTAAAAATAAGAAATTCCCCAAAATACTCCTGATAAGGAAAAGTTAATTAAAATAGTAAGGAAATAAAATCCCTAATAATTTTTATTTGAAATATAAGAAGTTAACGCTTTTTAGATTGGTAATAACGTAAAGATTGCAATGCATTTTGCCTCACTTTCTGTTGCATAAAGCCCGACCAGCCCAAAAGATATCCCGGCAATCCCAACGCCTGCTTGCTCCATTTCCAGAAATCAAATTCATCTGTATGCTTGATAATCAAACCATCTTTAAAAACAAACGAAGCCCTGATGACATTCACCACATTGCGATTGGTCTTGCTGAAATTGTAAGTGGCAACCCATTTCACCGACCCTGAAAGTTCATCTGCACGAACATCCGAAAACTCAATTTTCATGTTGCCTTTACTTTTTTCAATCAGCATTTCCCACATGTCAAGAACATCCTGTCCTTCAAGTTTCCCAAAAGCTGGGTCTTCAAAAACAATATCGATGTGGTAACAACTCGCCATTGTTTTTGCATTACCTGTGGCAAAACCGGCATAAAACTCTTCGATTAATTGTTGGTGTTGGTTCATTATTTTAGTTGTAAAGCGATTTTATTTCAGAGGTCGTGTCGTATGTTTTTGCTTCTTCGGGAGTTCCAAAAGTTTCCAATATCGATTTTTTGTTTGTTCCTGTAAAATGACCTGATCTACTGCCAAATGCCTCCTCATTTCCTTTTATTCTAAAGCGTACATCTGTCAGCGCAAGCATTTTTAGTTTGTTCATTTCTGTGATTGTCAGGTAATAATAGGCAATCGTTTTTTTGCCTACTTTTTCTCTGATACCTTTATCGGTGCATACTATAAACGATCCGTCATCCAAAACCAGATAAACTGTATCGCCAATATACAAGGTGTCGTTTGAGACATCAACTCCCAATTTTATAATACCACCTTTTTCAATCTTTGCAATCTGAACTTCCACAATTCCACTATACGTATAGTTTTTAGAAATAAAATTCCAGTTGTTTGTGGCTTTGTATTGATTTCCGTCCTTGGTGGTCATTGTTTCCTGGGCTTTCGCCAAAAAAGGAATCGTCAAAAAAAAGAATAGAAGTAGAGACTTGATAAAAAAGGGTTTATGCATTGTTTTTGTTTTGTATTAATTGAATTCGTCCTTCCAATCCGTTGATTTTATAGCCGAAACTTTATTTTCATGATTAAGGGTAACGCGCAATTCTTTGGTTGTAAACTTTCGTTGATATTCAGCCTTATATCGAAAAATGTAACTGTTGTCACTGCTGATATGAATTACTTGAGCCAACTTTATATCTTCAAATTTACCATATTTCAGCCTAAATTTCTGGCAAGTACTCGTCAATCGTTCCAAAGTTGTATTTTTTATAACAGATTCTGTTGCTTCACTATTATTAAAAGGCCTGAATTTAGAAGTATTACAGGTCATCAGAACCCTTTTCCCTAAAGCATAAGCCTTGTCTTTCTTGGTCTTGTCAACAGTCAGTGGGTCCAGTACTTCCATTTTTGGCTTCTCAGCCACCTTACTTTTCGATTTACAGGCGTTAAGGACAAATGTGCAAATAATGAGAATTAGGAATGTTTTTTTCATAGCAAATAGATTGTAGTGTTTGGGGAAATTTTATTATAGTTTAAATTTAAAATAAAAAAAGCCAACATAAAAAATTTGCATTGGCTTTATAACGTTTCATTAAGAAAAGTAATTGTAATTATACAAAAAATCCCAACTTTATAAAGTTGGGATTTGAATATTTATATTAAAATAAACTTGGATATTTTTTTGGATCTGCTTCACTCATAATAGCATAAACCTTTTCAAAAATGTCTTCTGCCGAAGGCTTAGAGAAGTAATCCCCATCTGTTCCATAAGCAGGACGGTGTGCTTTTGCAGCCAAGGTTTCCGGCTTGCTGTCCAAATGTTTATAAGCATTCTGTTCGTCGATGATTTGTTGCAAGATAAATGCCGAAGCTCCACCAGGAACATCTTCATCAACAACCAAAAGACGATTCGTCTTCGCAACGCTCTTCACGATATCATGGTTGATATCAAACGGCAACAACGACTGAACGTCAATAATTTCAGCATTGATTCCAACTTCCTGTAACTCCTTCGCCGCTTGTTCAATCAAACGAAGTGTCGAACCATAGGAAACAATCGTAATGTCAGTACCTTCTTTGATAGTTTCTACCACACCAATTGGTGTTTTAAATTCTCCAAGATTGGTCGGCATTTTTTCTTTCAAACGGTAACCGTTCAAGCATTCCACCAACAAGGCAGGTTCGTCTGTTTCCAATAAAGTATTATAAAAACCAGCCGCTTTTGTCATGTTCCTAGGAACCAAAACATGAATACCACGAATAGCATTGATGATCATTCCCATCGGAGAACCAGAATGCCAGATACCTTCCAAACGGTGTCCACGTGTTCTGATAATCAGCGGTGCCTTTTGTTTTCCTCTGGTTCTGTATTGCAATGTGGCCAAATCATCACTCATAATCTGGATTGCATAAAGCAAGTAATCCAAATATTGAATTTCCGCAATCGGACGCAAACCTCTCATAGCCATTCCGATTCCCTGACCTAATATAGTAGCCTCACGGATTCCTGCATCGGCAACACGAAGTTCTCCGTATTTCTCCTGCATTCCTTCCAAACCTTGGTTCACGTCACCAATGTTTCCTGCATCTTCACCAAAAATCAAAGACTCTGGATATTTTGTAAAAATTGCATCAAAGTTGTCGCGTAAAATCAAACGAGCATCTGTATCTTCAGCAGAATCGTCATAAGTAGGCAATACTTCTTTCACAGAAAATACATTTTGCTCTGATTGAGAAAACAAATGCGAACTGAATTTCGGTTGGATTTTCTCAGTATAATTGACAATCCAATCGGCCAATTCCTTCTTACCGTTTTCTTTTACAATCAAACGCAAAACCTTACGGGCCGTGATTAATATTTCTTTACGGATAGGTTCTTTTATACCTTTTAAATCAGCACTGTATTTATCGATGAATACTTTATTGTCGCTCGTTGCAGCAATTTTATCCAATAAAGCAATCAATTCTTTTTGCTCATTTTTGGTTGGAGAAACGAATGCTTCCCAAGCCGCTTTCTTGCCTTCCAAAACTTCTTTTTTGATGGAAGTTTCCATTTCGTCCAATTCTTCCGGAGAAGCAATGTTCAAGGCAATCATCCACAATTTCATCTGACGAACACAGTCAAAATCACTTTCCCAGGCCAATCGCTCAGCATTTTTGTAACGCTCGTGCGATCCCGAAGTAGAGTGTCCTTGTGGCTGTGTCAGCTCATTCACATGAATCAAAACCGGAACGTGCTCGTCTCGTGCAATTTGAGACGCTTTCTGATAAGCTTCCACCAAGGCAGGATAATCCCAACCTTTCACACGGATGATTTCATATCCATTTCCATTCTCATCACGCTGAAAACCTTTCAAAATTTCAGAGATATTTTCTTTTGTAGTCTGGTGTCTGGCATGAACCGAAATTCCGTATTCATCATCCCAAACGCTCATTACCATTGGAACTTGCAAAACACCCGCGGCATTGATGGTTTCAAAAAACAAACCTTCGGAAGTACTCGCATTACCAATAGTTCCCCAGGCAATTTCATTTCCGTTGATAGAGAAATTCGTTTTATTATGAATTCCAGAAACGTTTCTGTAGATTTTTGAAGCCTGAGCCAAGCCTAACAAACGTGGCATTTGCCCAGCAGTAGGAGAGATATCGGCACTTGAATTTTTTTGTAAAGTCAGGTTTTTCCAAGAACCATCTTCATTCAAACTATGAGTTGCAAAGTGTCCACCCATCTGGCGTCCGGCCGACATCGGGTCGTGTTCAATATCCGTATGGCCGTATAATCCAGCAAAGAATTGTTGGATGTTCATCTCACCGATGGCCATCATAAAGGTTTGGTCTCTGTAATATCCTGAACGGAAATCGCCATTTTTGAAAGCCTTCGCCATTGCCAATTGAGGCACTTCTTTTCCATCACCAAAAATCCCAAATTTGGCTTTCCCAGTCAATACTTCACGTCGCCCAAGAAGACTACATTCTCTACTGGTTAGGGCAATTTTATAGTCGTTTAAAACTTCCGTCTTGAAATCCTCAAATGAGATTTCTTTCTTGGTTTGCGTGTTTGTCATAAGTAGTCTTTCTTAAAGATTCGTAGACAAATTTAATTAAAAGTATCGATTTATCATAATAGCGTGAAAAAAATATAATTTGATTATTGGTAACGAATTTACCACTAACCATTAATATTTTGAATAATATGCAATGAAATCAATTTTAATTTGGTAAAAGTATAGAATATGCACGATGATAATCATTCATTAGCAGAAGTGGATACATTTAAGAAAAACATAAAAAAGTTATGTTATTTGAGAACTATTTGTTTTTTAATTGATTAACATACCAAGCAAATCGCATTATGCCTAACCGGAAAATTAACGGAATTCGCAATAAAGCAAAGTTCATTGGCTTTTTGATGCAATTCATTAGCCAAATCAATTTGAGAAGCATCGCTAATGGTAACAATTGGATTTAGAACCACTTCCGTAAAACGCCCGCCGTCGCCTTCGGTAATCATGGTTCCCGTTGCGTTGTCTTGATAATCGATTACAGTGATTCCAGCTTTTACACAAACATGAAAATACGACATCATATGGCAGGCCGAAAGAGAAGCAAGCAATAAATCTTCAGGATTGTGCTTGGTTTTATCGCCATGAAAAGTAGGATCGGCAGAACCTTCTAATATTGGTTTTCCGTCAATTAAGATGATATGGTTTCGGTCATAAGCTCGGTAACCAGAAGTTCCGGTTCCATTATTTCCAGTCCATTTTACGGTGAGTTTGTAGTTGTGTTGTAGGTTCATAGATTTGAAATTGCATTACAAAGAAGCTCAAATTTATTCTTTTTCTATATCCCATAGCGAAACTGCCTACTATTTTTTACTTTTGCCAAACAACAACACAACAACAATGTACAAAATGATACTTCGCCCGATACTTTTTTGGTTTGACCCTGAAAAAGTGCATTATTTTACGTTTTCTTTAATTCGAAATTTATCGAAAATCCCTGGATTTACCTCACTTTTTAAATCGTTGTATGAAGTGAATGACAAGCGATTGGAAACGGAAGTTTTCGGTTTGAAATTTAAGAACCCTGTAGGATTGGCAGCCGGATTTGATAAAGATGCTAAACTTTATAAGGAACTTTCCAATTTTGGTTTTGGTTTTATCGAAATTGGAACGCTTACGCCGAAAGGGCAGGAAGGAAATCCGAAGAAGCGTCTTTTTCGTTTAAAGGAAGATTCCGCAATTGTAAACCGGATGGGCTTCAACAACGGTGGAGTTCGTGAAGCGGTGGAACGATTAAAACAGAACAACGGCGTTTTGATTGGTGGAAACATCGGAAAAAACAAATTGACGCCAAACGAAGATGCGGTAAAGGATTACGAAATTTGTTTTGATGCGCTCTACGATTATGTGGATTATTTTGTGGTGAATGTGAGTTCTCCGAATACGCCAAATCTCCGTGCCTTGCAGGATAAGGAACCTCTGACACAATTGCTTCAGACGTTGCAGGATAAAAATTTGGCCCGACCGAAACAAAAGCCAATCCTATTGAAGATTGCTCCAGACTTGACCAATGAGCAACTTTTGGATATTATTGATATTGTAAAAGAAACGCAGATTGCAGGTGTGATTGCTACTAATACGACGATTTCAAGAGATGGTTTGAAATCCATCAACCGAATTGAAATGGGAGGACTTTCTGGGAAACCATTAACCAAACGTTCTACGGAAGTGATTCGGTTTTTATCCGAGAAAAGCAATAAAGCCTTTCCTATTATTGGTGTCGGAGGAATTCATACTGCCGATGATGCGATTGAAAAACTGGAAGCAGGAGCAAGCCTGCTGCAACTTTATACAGGATTCATCTACGAAGGACCTTCTTTGGTTAAAGCAATTAATCAAAAGATATTGAAGCAGTTGCGGACTTAGATACAGGCTATGAATTTCAATAGTTCCGAAACATTCAAAATATGGTCGGGAGTGGTGTGAAGTAAGGCATTGTTAGGCATAAAAGGCATATCGGCAGTTTCTGGTTTTTGAACAACGATAGTGCCGCCGTTTTTTTTGATGGCAATCAATCCGTCAGTACCATCAGCATTTGCCCCGGATAGAAGAATTCCGACAAGTGATTTTCCATAGACATCTGCGGCAGATTCAAAAGCAACATCAATACTCGGACGACTGTAGTTTACCTTATCGGAAATATCGAGCGAAAGCAAATCATTTTTTTCAAAAAGCAAATGATAATCAGAAGGTGCAATGTAGATATTTCCAGATTCAAGCGCTATCTTGTCTTCAACTTCTTTAACTGGGATTTTGCTTTTTGCCGCAATTAATTCTTCCAAAGTAGTATCGTCGGTATGTTTTCGATGGAGTACAATTACAATGGCAAATGAAGGAACTTGAAGATGAGGAAGAATTTTTAAAAGCACGTCGAGGCTTCCGGCAGAACCACCGATTATTAAAACTTTGCAACCTGAAATTAATGTAATTTCCTCCATATCTTTTCTTTTTCAAGCTGTTTGTAGCGCTTTTGCATCGAGGTATATTTAAGCGTTTCCTTGGTTCCAAGTGCCAAATAACCAAGTTTTGAAAGACTATCGTCAAAAAGGTGAAAGGCTCTTTCCTGCAAATCCTTATCGAAATAAATGAGTACGTTTCGGCATAAAATCAAATCAAATTCGTTAAAAGAACGATCGGAAACCAAATTATGCTGTGAGAAAACCATTTTTGAAGAAAGGTCTTCCCCAAATTTTGCGAGTCCATAATTGGCAGTGTAATAATCGGAGAAATCTTCCTTGCCACCGGAGTTCATGTAATTTTCAGAATATTGCTTCATCATCCGTAAAGGAAAAACACCTTTTCGGGCAACATCCAAAACCATTGGACTTATATCGGTTGCATAGAGCAAAGATTTTTCTAAAAGATTGGCTTCTTTTAATAATATTGCCATAGAATAAACTTCTTCTCCCGTAGAGCATCCGGCGTGCCAAAGCCTGATGAAAGGCTTGGTTGCTAGAACGGGTAATATTTCGGTTCGAAGCACTTTGTAGAAATGCGGATCACGAAACATTTCAGTGATGTTCACCGTGATTTCTTCGACCATCCGGCTGAAATAATCAGAATCGTCTATCACTTTTTCTAAAAAAGCTTTGAAATTGGTAAAGGCATCCATCTGATAAAGCCTGTCCACACGTCTTTTGAAGGATGCCATCGAATAGCCACTGAAATCATAACCGTAGTTTTCATAGACTTCGTTAATGAGTAGTTCCAACTCGTTATCTTGTATCATTTTGGCTTATATGGAATTTAAGATTTGAAATAATTTGTCGACATCCACCGGCTTTGAAATATAATCATCAGCACCGGCTTCGAGGCATTTTTCCCGATCGCCAATCATTGCCTGTGCCGTGACGGCTACTATCAGGGTCGATTGTCTGTTTGGGATTTTCTTTATCATAGGAATGGCATCGTATCCGTCAATATCCGGCATCATCATATCGAGCAGGATGGCATCAAAATGATCGTCGCTTTCCAAAATACGCAAGGCTTCGCGTGCACTCAGGCATGAAATGCATTCAAAAGATCTCGAACGCATGACGGCCGAAAGCGCAAAAATATTCCGTGTATCATCATCAACAATTAATACTCTCTTTTTCATCATTTATGAATTAAAAACGATCATACAGCCAAACCCTCAGGAGCGACAATAATTGATCGACATCCACCGGTTTTGTAATATAATCCGAAGCTCCTGCATTGATGCATTTTTCGCGGTCGCCCGTCATTGCCTTGGCTGTAACGGCAATTACGGGAAGATTTTTCAATTTAGGATTTTGCCTTATAACTGTTGCCGTCTCATATCCGTCCATGTTTGGCATCATCATGTCCAATAAAACCACGTCGATTTCTGGATGTTTTTCTAAGGCAGAAATGGCTTCAGTTCCATCAATGGCGGTAATAATGTTCATCTTCAAGGCTTCGAGTGCTTTTGTTAGTGAGTAGATGTTTCTAACATCATCATCTACAACCAAGACCGTCTTGTCACTCAGGATATTGTTGAGAAGATTGCGTTTCTTTGGAGCAGAAGCGGCTTTGTTTTCTTCCATAAGGTGCATGAAAAGCGATACTTCATCCAACATCCTTTGGTAGGAATGGGCCGTTTTTACAACAATCGAATCGGCATATTTTTTAATCTTCAACTCTTCTTTCATCGAAAGGCTTTTTCCTGTAAAGACGATAACCGGAAGGTTCTCCAAATCTGGGTTTTTCCTTACATTTTCAAGAATTTCATAAGCCTGCTTATCGGGAACGCCCATATCCAAAATCACACAATCAACGTCTGATTTCTTCAAGGCATCCAGGCCATCAGAAACTTCGCTTTTTATTTCGGAATTGATATTGTACGTTTCTAGGAAATAGGCGAGTGCTTTGGCATGCTTGGAATTATCCTCGATAATCAATACTTTTTTCGATTCGCGGTTGATGATGTGTTCGATTTTCTTGAATATTTCTGGCATTTGTTCGAATGCAATTGGCTTGTCCAAGAAATTTACGGCTCCTTTTAGAAGACTTTCTTGTTTCAGTTTATGCGAAGACATAATGTGAACCGGAATGTGCTTGGTCTGCGAATTGTTCTTCAATTCTTCCATTACTTCCCAACCGCTTTTTATCGGCAATTGGATGTCAAGTAAAATACCAACTGGTTTGTAAACGATGGCAAGATTCAAGGCATGGTCGCCACGAACGGAAACAATTCCTTTGTATTGACGTTGACGGGCAAACTCCAGTAATGATTTTGCAAAATTGACATCGTCTTCTACAATCAAGATTACTCGGTCGCCTTCCTGGATGATTTCACGATCGTCTGGAACATCTTCCGGAATATTGGCACTTAAATATTTGCTATCTTTTGATTTGGGAACAGTAACTTCTTCGATAGTTTCTTCTGCTTGAGAATAGGAGTGTTGTCTGTCAACCGATTGCCCAATTGAAGAACCGATAATTGGGATGGAAAGCGTGAATTCGCTTCCTTCATTTACCGTACTTGCTAGTGTAATTTCTCCCTTCAATAGTTTTGCTAATTCACGACTGATGGAAAGTCCAAGGCCTGTTCCTCCATATTTGCGCTTTGTGGAACCGTCGGCTTGCTGGAATGCTTCAAATATCAAAGGCTGTTTTTCTCTTGGGATACCAATTCCGGTATCTTTTACAATAAATGAAATCTGTTTTGCATCTTTTGGATTTTTCTTTATTTCCAATGTCACAGCTCCTTCCGAAGTAAACTTGATTGCATTCGAGATAAGGTTTTTTAAGATTTGTTCCAATCGCATTTTATCGGTCTTGATGACCATCGGTGCTTCCTTTGATATGATGTTGAAACCGATGCCTTTTTCCTTTGCAACTTCATGAAACAAATCGTTCAAACTTCCCGTAACTTCGTTGATCGTGATGTCCATGAGCTCAAGTTCCATTTTTCCGGCTTCAATTTTAGATAGATCCAGAATTTCATCAATAAGGCCTAACAATCCGCTTCCAGAGCTTTGAATCACTTTTGCAAATTCAACTTGCTCCTCGTTCATATTGCTGTCGTTGTTTTCAGACAATAAGCGGCTCAACAGAAGAATCGAATTAAGTGGTGTTCTTAATTCGTGCGACATATTGGCCAGAAACTCTGATTTGTATCGTGTTGTAAGTTCAAGGTCCTCCGATTTTTTCTGGATTTCCATGTTTTTTTCTTCCAATAATACACTTCTTTCGGCAAGTTCTTCGTTGGTTTGTTGCAATTCTTCCTGCTGTACCCTCAATTCTTCTTCAGAAGCCTGTAATTTTTCAGTTTGTGTTTCCAATTCGGCATTCATACTTTCGAGTTCGCTGTGCTGCATCTGCAATTCTTCTGACTGGGATTGTGTTTCTTCCAAAAGTTCCTGAAGGCGTTTTCGGTTCTGGGCCGCTTTTATGGCAATGCCGATATTATTGGCGACACTGGACAGGAATTCAATATCAAGTGGTCGGAATTCTTTCAGAGTGGCAAGTTCCACAACTCCATTTGTCTTTTCATCCATTAGGGGAATTGCAACAACATGAGCAGGTTTGGCCTCGCCTAAAGCATACGAAATTTTGATGTCTTCTGGCGCAATCGACTTTAATTCCAATACCTGACCCGATAAAGCCGCCTGACCCGTTAAACCTTCACCTAATTTAAAATGCTCCCTGTCCTTATTGGAAATATAGCTGTAACTCGCAATGGTGTGAAGATCGTTTCCTTCCAAAAGATACATTACGCCGGCATTGCTATTGGTATAAACCGACAAATATTCGACGACATCTTTGGTTAGTTGTTCCAAAGATTTTTCACCAATCATTACTTTGTTTAGAGCGGCAACACCAGTCTGAAGCCATTCCTTATCGGATAGCGTATTGAATGAATTGTTTAACGATAAAGCCATGTTGTTAAGTGATTGACTAACGCTTCCTAAAGCATCACTTTCACTTGAGTCTACTCTTGCTTCGTAATTTCCTTGCGAAATCTGACCTGCAATTTCACTTATGATCCTGATTCTTTCTGCGGTGTCTTTCTCGCTTTTTTCTAACTCTCTTTGAAGTTTTAACCTTGCGGTAAAATCATTCAGTATTCTTACGAAAAACAAAATACTCATAAAAATGGCTATCAAAGCGGCCGCGATAATCAGTATCAAACTGTAATTTCCATATTTTTCTGAAGAAGCAATCCTTTCTTTTAAAAGCGCCTGTTCTTGATTTTCCATTCGCTTGAAAATGATTCGAATGTTGTCCATATGCCTTCTTCCCATGTCAAGATCTGTAGCTTCAACCGTTTCGCCTCTTCGTTTTTCTTCTATGCGATCAGCCAAATAATCAAAGAACAATCGTTTCAAAGGCACTAATTCTTCAATACTTTTTTGTTGCGCCGGATTGTCTTCCGTCAAGGCTTCGAGCTTTTCCAAATACACATTCGCCTCTGTTTCGGCATTAGTATAGCGTTTTAGGAAATCTTCCCTTCCTGAAACTAAAAAACCACGCATTCCTGTCTGCGCATCGACCATAACCATCGTTGCACTGTTGACGTTGTAAATGACTTCATGCGTATGGTTTACCATTTGATTGCTGTCTAGAAGACTTTTGATACTGAGGTAAGACGCAGTGGAACTCACAATCAAAATAAGCATAGAAACGCTTGAACTTACTAATAGATTCCTTTTAAAATTGCCATTCATATAAAATGTGATTTACTATTTTTTAAACAGGTAAGATGATGATAAAGCTGGAACCTATACCGGTCTGGCTTTTTGCAGTGATCAGCCCGTTGTGTTTTTCGATTATTTTTTTTGCAATTGCCAAGCCGATTCCGGTTCCTTCATACGCTTGACGATCGTTTAGGCTTTGAAAGATGATGAAGATTTTGTTGAGATAATTTTCATCAAAACCAATTCCGTTGTCTTTTACGGTTATTCTGCAGTAATTTCCTGTGGGAGAAGATTTGCTGTTGAAGTCTTTTTCCTCTATAAATTCAGAAAAAATTTCTATTTCTGGAGAAATATCTTGTTTAGAGAATTTAAGTGAATTCCCTATTAGGTTTTGGAATACCTGACGTAATTGGCTCGGAATGCTTTTTATGACTGGAAGGTCATCAACTTTTATGGATGCCTTTTTTTCTTCTATCTGATAGTCAAAATCGGCTAAAACTTCATTTACGACTTCATTCAAATCAGTTTTTTCAAAAGGTACATTAGCCGAAAGCCTCGAATAATCAAGCAAATCGGAAATAAGTTTAGACATTCTCCCAGCAGAACCCAGTGTACGGTTTACATAATCGGTGGCTTTATCGTCTTCAATAAGATATTTTTCCTTTAGAAGCTTGATAAACATTTCTATCTTTCGGACAGGTTCTTTCAAATCATGCGAAACTACCCAAGAAAACTGCTGCAATTCGTGGTTGCTGAACTCCAATTCCTGATTTTTAGCAATCAATTCCTTGGTTCTTTCAGCCACTTTTACTTCAAGTATTTCATTCGCCAGCTTTTGATCCTGGATATCCGTAAATGTTCCTACCCAACGCGTAATGGTTTCATTGTACTTGATAGGAACAATTTTCATTTTAAAATAGCGGAATTCATTTGTACTTAAATGACGGATTCGCATTTCGCAACGAAATTCTTTCCCATTTTCAAAATGTTTTTCCCAACTTTCACATAGATGATGATCCTCGGGATGTGCTTCAGGAAAAACCAAAGGATCGGTGGAGTATTGAAACCATTGGTCGTTTACATATTCTATCGGGCCCTCTTTTGAAACGATGAAGGCAATCTCCGGAAGCATTTGCAAAACCGATTGCAATTCTTCCATCTGATGGGAAAGAATTTCCTGTGCTTCCTTCCGGATTTCAATCTCTTTCGATAAAATACCGTGTATGTTTTTTAGTTCTGTTTTCTGTTCTGATAATTTAAGAAATGTTTTTACCTTCAGTATAAATAAATCAGGATCAACAGGCTTGGTAATATAATCCACGCCACCAGTTTCATATCCTTTGGAGATGTATTTTTTTTGCTTGTTGATGGCTGATAAAAATATTACAGGAATATCCTTTGTCCGGTTACTTCCCGATAATGTTTCTACGACTTCAAAACCATCCATTCCAGGCATTTGAACATCCATGATAATCAAGGAATAATCTACTTTAAGGATTTTCTTCAACGCTTCCTCTCCAGATTCTGCCGAATCTACAGGTAAATTATGAAGTTCAAGTATCTTTTTTAAAGCAATAATATTAGCCTTTATATCGTCTACAATTAATATCATGATACTTTACTATTATTTATTAGAAGCATCATATTCGAATTGTTAGGAAGGCAAGAGCATAAACGACTTGTTATTTGTTGCATTTTTTTGTTAGGGTTGATTTATCGACTTGAGATAACGGGGTTCCTTATTAAAGTTGACGTTCAAAAGTATTAATAATGCCAAAGAAAACAAAATCATGTAAAAGCCATTGGCAGGTGATTTTTCGTTAATTCAACTAAAAAAGTTAAGCGCAATATTTATGTAATTTCATTAAACATATATTTCATAAGAGTTTACAACGGATTATTTTTTCAATAAATAATAGTTCACTACAAAACACCAAATTGTACATGTGGAAATCTTATAACATATCGAAAATAAGTTGTAAGATTTTTTTTTACATGCCATGGATATTTTTTTGAAATTGCACTAGTAATTATACATTAAACAAAAGTTAATAAATTATCACTTTTTATACCTCAAAAACCTACACAATATGCTTAAACACAATCAGAAAATAATTAAGGTGCTTTTGGCTGATGATGATCCGGACGATCGTAATTTTTTCGAAGAAGCTATAAAGCAATTAGATTTTGATTCGAAGGTTGCAACTGTTGAGAATGGAAAAGAGCTTTTGGAATATTTAGAAACTTCGGATATGCCTCATATCATATTTCTGGATTTGAATATGCCAATCTTGAATGGTTTGGAAACATTGAAAAAGTTGAAGCAGAATCAGAAGTATAATAATATTGCGGTTGCAATTTATTCAACATCTTCGGCTAATAAAGACATTGAAAACACGCTTGCAAATGGAGCCAACTGTTATATTGTTAAGCCAAATGATTTCCAAAACCTGAAAAGCACCTTGAAATATGTTTTGAGCTTGCAATGGCAATACCATACCAGCAATGGCTTGGATATGTCAAATTTCTTGATTTCGGTCTAAAGTCATTTAATCACAATAAAAAAATCCTCAAGGCTCATACTTTGAGGATTTTTTTATTAATTTAAGGGAAAATTTATTACAATGTATACCCCGCCAAAAATCGAACGTTTCAACCAGAATGTTCTTTCAAAATACCACATTTACAACAGCGTTTTCATAACACTTCCATTTGATGCCATTGACAATACAGGTGTTTTATTGCCTTTGTTTTCAGAAGTTTGTGAAAATGGTTTTAAAAATCAATGGAATCCGAATCAGATATTTGACCATTTTTCCGAGAAATATCTAGACGATCAGTCAGAAAAAAACAAGATAAGTTTGATGTTTCGGTTCATCCAGTATGTTGAGCGTCAGGTAGTATTGTTCGATGCTATTGAGGATGCCGCGTTTCCTGTTGTCAACAATCTCGAAGGAAAAGGCTCATTGCGTTATATTAAAGAAAGGGCCGATTCTGAAGATGTTTTAAACGAACTGAAGTCGCTTCTGCAAGATTTTAGCGTGCGGACAGTTTTGACAGCGCATCCAACGCAATTTTACCCAGGTTCAGTTTTGGGGATAATCACGGATTTAACGGAGGCCATTCGTAAAAATGATTTGGTTGTCATCAAGCAATTACTTTCACAGTTAGGAAAAACGCCTTTTATCAAAAAAGAAAAACCCACACCTTATGATGAAGCGGTAAGTTTAATTTGGTATCTGGAAAATGTGTTCTATCAAACTGCTGGAGAAATGGTGCATTATCTTCAGAACAATATTTTCAAAGGAGAAGAAATCAGTAATCCTATAATCAATTTCGGATTTTGGCCCGGAGGTGATCGAGATGGAAATCCATTTGTTACAAACGAAATTACGCTTAAAGTTGCCGACCGTTTGAGAACTTCGATTTTAAAATGTTATTACAATGATATTCGTGATTTAAAAAGAAAGCTAACATTTTATAATGTAGATAATTTAGTGTCCGAAATTGAAGCAAAACTTTATCGTTCTGTTTTTTATTCTAAAGGTGAAATTTTCATCACTTTGGAAGAATTTAAATCCAAATTAGAAGAAATAAAATCAATCATAATCAACGAACACCAATCGCTTTATTTGAATGAGTTAAATGCTTTAATCAACAAGGTAAATCTTTTTGGTTTTTATTTTGCGACTTTGGATATACGCCAAAATAGTAAAATTCACAATGCTGTTTTTGATGAAATCATTGCATACGATTTGAAAAGCAAGACTTCTATTTTTCCTGAGAATTATTCAAATCTTTCTGAGGAAGAAAAAATGAAAGCCCTTGGTTCAATCAATGCGGATTTAAATCCTGATGATTTTAAGGATGAAGTCCAATCTACTCTGAGTTCTATCCATGCCATCAAAGCCATTCAAGAAAATAACGGTGAATTTGGTTCGAACCGATACGTCATTAGCAATAATGAAAGTGCTTTGAATGTGATTGAAGCTCTGACATTGTTCAGATTGTCGGGTTGGAAAAATCCCTCGGTCGATATTGTTCCGCTATTTGAAGTGATTGATGACTTGAAAAAAGCCGATAAAATCATGGAACAATTGTACAATGATGAAAATTATGCCAAGCATTTGAAACAGCGAGGCAACAAACAAACCGTAATGCTGGGTTTTTCTGACGGAACAAAAGATGGCGGTTATTTGATGGCGAATTGGAGCATTTATAAAGCCAAACAAACAATCAGTTCGGTTTCACGAAAATACGGTATAAAAGTGGTGTTTTTTGATGGCAGGGGAGGTCCGCCAGCCCGTGGAGGAGGAAAAACACATAAGTTTTATGCTTCGCTTGGTCCGGAAATTGAAAATAAGGAAATTCAGGTTACTATACAAGGACAAACAATAAGCTCTAATTTTGGAACTATGGATTCCTGTCGATTCAATTTGGAAAACCTTTTAACAGCTGGGGTTGCCAATCAATTATTTGACAAGAATAAAAACAAATTATCTGAAAGTGAAATTCAAATAATTGATAATTTGGCAGAAATCGGATTCAAAAAGTACATTGATTTTAAGAATCATCCGAAGTTTGTGCCTTATTTGGAGCACATGAGTACGCTCAATTATTATGCGAAAGCGAATATTGGTAGCCGACCTTCAAAACGTAATCAATCAGAAAAGCTTGATTTTTCTGCCTTGAGGGCCATTCCTTTTGTGGGTTCTTGGAGCCAATTGAAGCAAAATGTTCCTGGATTTTTTGGTGTTGGATCGGCTTTGAAACATTTTGAGGAAACCAATCAATGGGAAAAAGTTACCGATTTATACAATCATTCCTTATTCTTCAAGACACTTTTGGAAAACAGTATGATGTCGTTGGCAAAATCATTTTTACCTTTGACGGCCTACATGAAAGATGACCCTGAATTTGGTGAATTCTGGCAAATCATCTCGGATGAATTCAATGAAACAAAACGTCTTTTATTAAAAATTGCCGGTCATACGGAACTGATGGAAAATTATCCTGATGGTAAAGCATCTATTTCAATGAGAGAACATATAGTATTGCCACTGTTAGTTATACAACAATATGCTCTTCTAAAAATTAAAGAATTTAATAAAGAAAAAATTCCAAATGAAGAATTGATTTCGGTTTATGAAAAACTTGTGATCCGTTCTCTTTTCGGAAATACAAATGCAAGCAGGAACTCTGCTTAATCTTAAAAATATGAAAGTAACACAACTGACTCCGAACGAGTATGCGCGGTTCTATGCAAACTATATTGCAAATGTTTCAGATGAATATACGTTGATGGAAGAGCTTGAAATTTCGGTTCACCGACTTATAAAATTTGTTCAAAACATTCCAATGGACAAATATGATTATCGCTATGCGGAAGGAAAATGGACAATCAAGGATATTTTGCAACATGTTATCGATGCGGAAAGAATTTTTGCTTACAGAGCCTTGAGATTTGCCAGAAACGATAAAACGGAATTACCGGGTTTTGAGGAAAATGCCTATGCAGACATTGCTAATGGTGATAAGCGAAGCATAATGGATTTGCTGACGGAATTAGCAGTTGTTCGACAAGCGACATTGTCACTTTTTAAAAATTTCAAAGATGAACAGCTTTTAAGAAGTGGGATTGCATCAAATAACATAATGTCGGTCCGAGCCTTAGGATTTGTCATTATCGGGCATCAAAACCATCACCAACGTATTTTTGAAGAACGATATCTTTAATTATTTCAAAACTTCCGACCAAAGTTCTAATTTCTTTTGAAAGCCAATGGTGTTAGCAGGACTGGTTGAAGGCATTATGTGATAACTGATGCCTTCAATCTGCCCGAATTTTTTAAAGAAATATTTATGGCTTTCTTTTCCATTAAAAAGAATTCTTTTGATTTTCGGATAATCCATAAGCAAGGAATCAAAGTCATTCTCAATTTGGTTTTTGATGTGGATGTCCAAGCTTCCTTTTCTTTCACAATGTTGCAAAACATCCCAAAGCGCAATTTTATTCTTTAATAATAAATTGGCTTTCTCCTCAAAAACGCTTGGAACAGGCAGTTTATCAAATATTGAAAACATAATTTTCCAAAACGCATTTTGCGGATGTCCGTAATATTCCTGTTTCAATAACGACATAGCTCCAGGCATTGTGCCCAAAATTAATGTTTCGGCATTTTTGTCGATGATAGGAGGAAAGGAGCTGATCATGGTTTAGTTTTACTTAAATATACTAAAAAAGGAACCCAAATTGAGTTCCTTTTTATATTTTTTAACGGTGGAATTTATTCGTCGTCGTCTTCATCATCCTCGTCATCAGCTATGTCGTCTCTGTCTTCATCGTCATCTTCATCATCAGTTTCAGGCTTGTCAAGATTTTCATCTTCATCATCGTCATCAGATGTTGCGTCTTCATCATCCAAATCAATTCCTTTGATACCTTCAAGCGGAACTACTACATCTTCATCATCATCAAAATTTACCATTCTGTCGGATAATTTTGTGCTGATTTTCACTAGGTAAATCGTGTCTTCAGTACGAACTTCTACAGCTTCAATCGTTTCGTCCTTGTGATTTTTAAAACGGATAATATCCGAATCATCGTAACCATCAGGGAATTTCTCTACAAGAAGGTTTAAAATTTCGTTAGTCAGTTTGGAGTAATCAACTATAATTCTTTTCATACCAATATTATAAATCTAATAAATAAGCAAAAATTAGTGGGGCTACAATCGTTGCATCCGATTCGATAATAAACTTAGGGGTTTTTATGTCTAATTTACCCCAAGTGATTTTTTCATTAGGAACTGCTCCTGAATAAGATCCGTAACTTGTTGTGGAATCAGAAATCTGGCAGAAATAGCTCCAGAAAGGAACATCATGCATTTCCATATCCTGATACAACATCGGTACAACGCAGATTGGGAAATCCCCAGCGATTCCTCCACCAATTTGGAAGAAACCAACTCCGTTTGAACTGTTTTTAGAATACCAATCTGCAAGGAAGGTCATGTATTCAATTCCAGATTTCATCGTAGAAGCCTTCAAGTCTCCTTTGATTACATAGGAAGCAAAAATGTTACCCATTGTACTGTCTTCCCATCCCGGAACGATGATCGGCAGATTTTTTTCAGCTGCAGCATACATCCAGCTGTCTTTCAAGTCGATTTCGTAATATTCTTCAAGAACACCAGAAAGCAACATCTTATACATAAATTCATGTGGTAAATAACGCTCACCTTTATCATCAGCATCTTTCCAAATCTTATAGATGTGCTTTTGCAAACGACGGAATGCTTCGTGCTCAGGAATACAAGTATCTGTTACTCTGTTCAATCCTCTTTCCAGCAAATCCCACTCTTGTTCAGGAGTCAGATCACGGTAGTTTGGCACTCTTTCGTAGTGTGAATGCGCAACCAAATTCATGATATCTTCCTCAAGGTTAGCTCCTGTACATGAAATGATTTGCACTTTGTCCTTGCGGATCATTTCTGCAAAAATTTTCCCGATTTCGGCAGTACTCATAGCTCCTGCCAAAGTCACCATCATTTTTGCACCATTCGCTAATTGGTCTTCATAAGCCTTTGCGGCATCTACTAATGCAGCTGAATTGAAATGCAGGTAGTGCTTTTCTATAAATTGGCTGATAGGTCCTTTACTCATATCCAAGTTTTTTTGTTGTAGGTTTTAAATTTAGGGTTCTTCAAAGAAAAACTTTTTTTTTAAAACGGCAAACAGTTTTTTATTTATTTAATTTTTAAGATTCTTTTTTGGTGTACCCTAATATTTTCAAAACATCATCAGAAGTCTGCTGCTCAGAAAAAACTTCTGTAGCGAGAATTCCGTTTTCATCCCTGTCGATAAGAATGTGCTTTGGTTGCGGAATCAAGCAGTGATGCAATCCGCCGAAACCTCCAATGGTTTCCTGATAAGCACCCGTGTTGAAAAATCCAATATATAAAGGTTTATCTTTGTTGTATTTTGGCATATAAATGGCATTCATGTTCTGCTCTGAATTGTAATAATCATCACTATCACAAGTCAATCCGCCCAAAAGTACCCTTTCATAAGTATCATTCCAACGGTTAACGGCAAGCATGATGAAGCGCTTATTGATTGCCCAAGTATCAGGAAGTGTGGTAATGAAAGAAGAATCGATCATGTTCCATTTTTCCCTGTCGTTTTGCTGTTTTTGATACAGTACTTGGTAAATCGCGCCACCGCTTTCTCCAACAGTATAGGATCCAAACTCTGTAAAAATGTTCGGAACGTCTACTTCTGCTTCATCACAAGCAATCTTGATTTGGTTCAAGATTTCGTCAATCATATATTGATAATCGAACTCAAATGCCAATGAATTTTTGATAGGGAAACCACCACCAATATTCAATCCGTCCAAACTTGGACATTCTTTTTTCAAGGCGATATATACCTTGATACATTTTACCAATTCGTTCCAATAATACGAAGTATCATTGATTCCGGTGTTGATGAAAAAGTGAAGCATTTTCAATTCAAGATTTGGATTATCCTGAATCTGTTTTTTGTAAAAGCTCACAATATTTTTGTATCCAATTCCCAAACGAGAAGTATAGAACTCAAATTTTGGTTCCTCTTCGGCGGCAATTCGGATTCCGATTTTCATTTTTCCAGGAATTTCTGCCTGAAGCAAATCTAATTCTTCGTAATTGTCGATGATTGGAATAGTGTTCTTATGTCCGTTATTAATCAAACGTGCAATGTTTGTAATGTATTGGTCTCTTTTGAAACCGTTGCAGATTACATAAGTGCTTTTATTGATCTTTCCGTTTTCCAACAAATTTTCAACGATGTTGATGTCAAAAGCAGAAGAAGTTTCAATGTGAATATTGTTCTTGAACGCCTCATTCATTATAAATTCAAAATGAGAACTTTTTGTACAGTAGCAATAGTAATATTTCGCTTCGTATTTGTTTTTTTCCATCGCCTTACGAAAATAATTTTTCGCCTTGTTGATATTGTTTGAGATCTGAGGTAAATAAGTAAATTTTAAGGGTGTGCCGTATTGTTCAACCAATTTCATCAAATCGATGTTGTGAAATTGAAGGTTGTCTTTGTTAAGTGTAAATTCTTCTTGAGGAAAGTAGAATGTTTGATTTATTAAGTCGGAATATTTAGTATTCATTTATTTTTCAAGGTTTTAAGATTAAAATTAGTATAAAAATTATTTAATCTTACTTTTCAAACCCTAATATTTGCATAAATGATGGGTAATTTTTCGTTGTAATTATTAAAATGTGAACAAGTGTCTGGATTTATTACTCCATTTCCTGCAAAAAACTGTTTCAATAATCGTATAAATGATTTATTGTTTTCGTTGCTTTCGAAAGAATAATTTCCTGTATTTGAAGTCTTGTTCATTAGGGCAAATGTAAAAAAATAATTAGGCGAATTGCAACGCTTTTAATTAAAAAAATATTAAGATTTATAATCTTCAAAAGCCTCGTTAATGAGTTTATTTTCAGCAGATTGATTTATTTTGATGTTTCCGATTCCTTCAATTAATGCAAATTGAATGTTTCCGTACTCATTTTTCTTGTCGTGAATGAGCAATTCCTGTATCGGAATCAAGTCATTTTCATCAAATAAAACATCTTCATAAATCCCTTTAATGGTTGTCTTAATTTGAAGATAATCTTCAGCAGAAAGCAATCCTTTTTTAAATGAGATATAACTTTCCAAAATCATACCGATGGCAATGGCTTCGCCGTGGAGCAAATTTTTCTTGGTTTCATTTTCCAAAAAATAACTTTCAATAGCATGACCTAAAGTATGTCCGAAATTCAAGGATTTCCTGATTCCGTCTTCTTTCGGATCTTGCTTTACAATTGTATTTTTAATGACAATCGAGTCATATATTAAGGTATCAAAATCAGCAAAATCAATTTCGCTTAAATCAAGAAACTTTTCCCAATAGGCTTTATCAAAAATCAAACCATGCTTTAGCATTTCTGCCAATCCCGAACGCATTTCATTCTGCGGAAGCGTTTCCAAAAAAGAAGTATCAATTAAAACCATTTGCGGAATGGTAATCGTACCGATTTGATTTTTCAAAACACCAAGGTCAACACCATTCTTGCCTCCAACCGAAGCATCAACCATCGCCAAAAGTGTAGTAGGAACGTGAACAAAATCAATTCCTCGCTTGAATGTTGAAGCTACAAAACCACCTAAATCCGTGACAACGCCACCACCAAGATTGATGATTAACGTTTTTCTATCAGCTCCGAGTTCGGTCAGGACATTCCAAATCCCCACACAGGTTTCGATGTTTTTATTGATTTCGCCAGCATCAAATTCTACAATTTCAATCCGTGATTCGGTAGCTAGATTGGGAAGAAAATTCGGCAGGCAGATTTCATTTGAATTACTGTCCACTATTATAAAGATGGAGGAATAATTTTCTTCAGCAATAAGATTGTTCAAGGCTTCATAGCCTTTTTCATTGAAATATATAGGATAACCATTTGCTTGAATAACTTCCATCTTAAAGAATAATAGGTTTGTAATTTTTAGATTGGCAAAATTAAGGTAATTTTTTGGGTTTTCTGATCAAAGAAAATGTCCGTAATCGAAACTTATATTTAAGTTTTAAACTACCATTATTTTTTGATTAATAATTATGAAACTCTCTTTATATTTGCACTATCATTAAAAAACTTATGGAAAAAATCTTCAATAATACACAAGTTGCATTTTCTTTAAAGAGCGATACCGAATTGGATAGGGCTTATTTTTTGTTTAAATTGATTGATAGCCAGCCGTTGGTTAGGATTGGGACGGCCGTTACCAATTTTGCCATTAAGGCCCATCTTCCTGTTGAAGGGTTGATCCGTGCTACGGTTTTCGACCATTTTTGTGGTGGTGTGAATGAAAATGATTGCTTGTCGGTTGTAGATAAAATGTATACCAAGGGAGTTTCATCGGTTTTGGATTATTCGGTTGAAGGAAAAGAGGAAGAAGCGCAATTTGATGCTGCTTTGGAAATGACTTTGAAGACAATTGATTTTGCAAAGGAAAGACAAGCGATTCCTTTCGCGGTGTTCAAACCTACCGGTTTTGGTCGTTTTGAATTGTATGAAAAATTAGGCGAAGGCCAAACACTGAATGCCGAAGAGCAAACAGAATGGAATAGGGTAGTAGAGCGATTTGATATTGTTTGTAAAGCGGCGCATGATAAAGATGTTGCCTTGTTGATTGATGGAGAAGAAAGTTGGATGCAGGATGCAGCCGATGATTTGGTTGCTGAAATGATGAAAAAATACAATAAGGAGAAGGCAATCGTTTTCAATACGCTTCAGATGTATCGTTGGGACCGTTTGGATTATTTGAAGAAATTACACGAGCAAGCCAAGCAGGATGGTTTTTATATCGGAATGAAATTAGTTCGTGGCGCTTATATGGAAAAGGAAAATAAGCGTGCGGAAGAGAAAGGATATCCGTCGCCAATCTGCGAAAGCAAGGAAGCTACTGATATTAATTATGATGCCGCCGTGGTATATATGGTGGAACATTTAGAGAAAATGGCCATTTTTGCTGGAACGCACAACGAATTGAGTTCCTATAAATTGATGGATTTGATGCGTGTGAACAACATCGATAAGAATGATGAAAGAATTTGGTTCGGGCAATTGTACGGAATGAGCGATAACATCAGCTACAACTTAGCAGAAAACGGATACAATGTTGCCAAGTATTTACCATTCGGACCCGTTAGGGATGTGATGCCGTATTTGATCCGTCGAGCGGAAGAGAATACTTCGGTTGCTGGACAAACAAGTCGAGAGCTGACACTTATCAAAACAGAACGTAACAGGAGAAAAGGAAAATAAATAAAAAAGGCTGAAAATTAATTCAGCCTTTTTTATTGTATATTATTGTCTTCTGAGTTTCTTTTCCAAAAAGAGATTCATTTCTCCGCTTACTTTTGAAACATCCATTTTTTCCTGTTCCTTCATCCTGTCGGTAAAGAGGATTCCGTTGAGATGGTCGGTTTCGTGTTGAAACACAACTGCTGTAAAGCCTTCGATCATTTCCTCGTGAAATTTACCATTCTTATCCAAATAGGTCAATTTAATGGTGTAATTCCGCAAGACATCACCATCAATATCGGGAATCGACAGACAGCCTTCCATGCCTTTTCGCAATAATGCCGAACGCCAAACAATTTTAGGATTCAGATACAATTCAAATGGTTCACCTTCTTTATCAAAACGTTGTACCCAAATAAGATTTTTGTTGATTCCGACTTGAGGAGCCGCAATTCCAATTCCGGGATTGGCTGGGTCACGCATTGAAAGAAACATTCGTTCTGCTAATACAGGCAATAATTCATCCTTAGTGTCAACATCTGTAGAAACCGATTTCAAGATTTTGAGCTCTTTTTCATCCGTAATCTGAATGACTTTCATCATCGTTTTTGCATCTCCGGATTGGATGAGCTTTTTTTCTTCTTTCGTAAATTTCTGAGCAGAAAGAGTGGTTCCCAGAAAGAGGAAAAGAATTTTTAAGGTTGTGTTTTTCATACTTAAATTCCAGCCACCGCTTTAATCTCATCAATAATCCTCAAAGCCAATGCATCTGCTTTTTCCTGTGACGAAGCTTCTGTATAGATACGAATAATAGGTTCCGTATTCGATTTTCTCAAATGCACCCAATTGTCGGCAAAATCAATTTTCACACCGTCGATTGTGGTAATTTCTTCCATCTTGTATTTCTCCGTCATCGCTTCCAAAATCGCATCGACATCAATCTGTGGTGTCAATTCAATTTTGTTCTTGCTCATATAATATTCAGGATACGAAGCCCTCAATTCGGAAACTTTCATTTTTTTATTGGCCAAATGTGTCAGGAACAAAGCCGTACCAACGATGGAATCCCTTCCATAATGCGATTCTGGATAGATGATGCCACCGTTTCCTTCACCTCCAATAATGGCGTTGTTTTTCTTCATCAATTCCACCACATTCACTTCTCCAACAGCACTCGCTTCGTATTTTCCACCGTGTTTGATGGTCACATCGCGCAAGGCACGAGAAGACGACATATTCGAAACCGTATTTCCAAGTGTTTTGCTCAAAACATAATCGGCAACTGCTACAAGTGTATATTCTTCTCCAAACATTTCACCGTCTTCGCTGATGAAGGCCAAACGGTCCACATCTGGATCCACCACAATTCCTAAATGAGCATTTTCTTTCACTACCAATTCTGAAATATCAGTCAAATGTTCTTTTAAAGGTTCTGGATTGTGAGGGAAATGTCCGTTTGGTTCGCAGTACAATTTTACCACTTCAACACCCATCAATTCCAACAATTTAGGAATGATGATTCCTCCCGAAGAATTTACACCGTCCACAACCACTTTGAATTTCGCATTCTTTACTGCTTCAACATCTACCAAAGGCATGTTCAAAACTTCATCAATATGGATGTCCATAAAAGCATCGTTTGAAGTGATTTCGCCTAAATTATCTACATCAGAAAAATCAAAAGCTTCTCTTTCGGCAATGTCAAGAATTTTTGCTCCTTCGGCACCGCTTAAAAATTCTCCTTTTTCATTCAATAATTTCAAGGCATTCCACTGTTTTGGATTGTGGCTTGCCGTCAGAATAATTCCACCGTCCGCTTTTTCCAAAGGAACAGCAATTTCAACGGTTGGTGTTGTCGAAAGACCCAAATCAATCACATCAATTCCCAATCCTATCAAGGTATTTACAACCAAATTATGAATCATTGGTCCAGAAATTCTAGCATCACGACCAATAACGACAATTAGTTTTTCTTTGTTGGAATAGGATTTCAGCCAGGTTCCATAAGCCGAAGCAAATTTTACAGCATCTACCGGAGTCAAATTATCGCCTACTTTTCCGCCAATTGTTCCACGAATTCCTGAAATTGATTTTATTAAGGTCATTGTTTGTATTTTAAATTTTAGATGAACAAATATAATTTAAAAATCAAAAAGGGTTCTTTAATTTTTATAAATTAGGCGTATGAATTTTCTAGCACACATATATCTTTCAGGAAACAGCGATTTCATCAAGATAGGCAATTTTATGGCCGATGGTATCCACGGGAAAAATTTTGAAGATTTTCCGAAGGAAGTCGGCTTGGGAATAACGCTTCATCGCGAAATTGACACGTTTACAGATTTTCATCCGATATTTAGAAAAAGCAAGCATCGCCTGCATGAAAAATACGGTCATTATTCGGGTGTAATCATCGATATGTTCTACGACCATTTTTTAGCCAAGAACTGGAAAAAATATTCTGATGTAAAATTAGAAGAGTATACGCTTCATTTCTATCATATATTAAAAGAAAATTATAGCATTCTTACCGATAAAACCAAGGAAATGATGCCGTATATGATTGAATACAATTGGCTTTCGAGTTATGCTACAATCAATGGTTTGGCAGAAATTTTACGGCAGATGGACCGTCGGACAAAATACCGCTCTAATATGCAATATTCGGTTAACGAACTGAAAGAGTTTTACACTGATTTTGAAGAAGAATTCACTTTGTTTTTTGAAGAAGTAAGAGTTTTTGTAAAGGAAAAATTAGCATTGTTATGAAGAAGATTTATCTTTTAATGACAGTCTGTTTTTTGAGTTGCAAAACCCAAAAAACGATCGCTCCAACGGGTTTGGTGGCTGAAAAAGCAATGGTAGTTTCGGCTAGAGAAGAAGCTTCGCAAATTGGCACTGACATTATGAAACAGGGCGGGAATGCCTTTGACGCGATGATTGCAACGGAATTGGCTTTGGCAGTTGCTTATCCATATGCGGGAAATATTGGTGGCGGAGGATTCATGGTTTACAGAAAAGCAAGCGGTGAAATAGGAAGTCTAGATTACCGCGAAAAAGCACCTTTGGCCTCAACAAAAGATATGTTTTTGGATGAAAAAGGAAATGTAATATCTGGAAAAAGTACCGAAACGGCTTTGGCTGTTGGAATTCCAGGAACGATTGCAGGAATTTTTGAAGTACACAAAAAATTTGGAACCTTACCGATTGAAACACTTTTAAAACTGGTGATTGAATTGGCAGAAAGAGGTGTTATCATTACTGAAAATCAAGAAAAACAATTTTCAAATTTCAGAAATGAGTTGATGAAAGCAAATGGTGAAAAATCGTTGGTTTCGAAAGCTTACAAAGAAAATGATACGATTCGTTATTTGGCTTTAGCCGAAACATTAAAAAGGATTTCCAAGAATGGAAAAGACGAGTTTTATAAAGGCGAAACAGCTCGAAAACTAGTCGATTATCTGAATAAAAAAGGAGGCATCATCACGATGGAGGATTTGGCTAAATACGAAGCCAAATGGCGGGCTCCAATTACTTTCAATTATAAAAATCTAAAGATCATATCGATGTCACCACCAAGTAGCGGAGGCGTTTGTCTGGGACAGATTATGACGATGATTGCTCCTTTTGATTTGAAGAAATTCGGACACAATTCGTTGGAAAGTATTCAGGTCATTACCGAAGCCGAAAGACGTTCGTATGCCGATAGAAGTTACCATTTAGGCGACCCAGATTTTGTGAAAGTTCCTGTGAAATCTTTATTAGATGAGAAATATCTCAAAGAAAGAATGCAAGATTTTAGTTTTGAAAAGGCAACAAAATCAGCTGATGTTTCAAAAGGAACTATTTCGGTTTATGAAAGTGATGAAACGACGCATTACTCCATCGTGGACCCATTTGGGAATGCAGTTTCTGCTACAACAACTTTGAACGGCGCTTTTGGTTCCAAATTATATTGTGAGGAATTGGGCTTTTTTCTGAACAATGAAATGGATGATTTCAGTTCCAAACCCGGATTTGCAAATTCTTACGGATTGGTTGGTGCCGAAGCCAATAGCATCGCGCCAGAAAAACGAATGTTGAGTTCGATGACGCCAACAATTGTTGAGAAGGATGGGAAATTGAGTATGGTTGTGGGAACTCCAGGCGGTTCCACGATTATTACTTCGGTTTTGCAGACGATTTTGAACGTTTATGAATTTGATATGAGCATTCAAACCGCTGTAAATGCACCACGATTTCACCATCAATGGTTGCCCGATGAAGTAATTTTTGAACCAAATTCTTTTTCTTCGACTTTATTAAATGATTTAAAAAGGAAAGGATATATCATAAATGAAGGAAATACGCCAATCATTGGAAAAGTGGATGCGATTTTGGTTTTGCCTGATGGAAAATTGGAAGGCGGAGCGGATAGGAGAGGTGATGATAAAGCGGTTGGGTTCTGATTCAAGGTTTAAAAGAACCCTAATGATTTTGTTTTAGCCCCGATTGAAGTGGAAATCCTTTTTTGTAAAAAAAGATTGTAACGGAAAGCGGGAAAATGGATTAAAAAGTACCTAAAGGTGAGCTTCAAAAAAATGAAAATGAATTTTATTAAAGATTTAGAAAAAGCATTTCAAGAACACAGCAATAGAGAAAATGCTATTCCGATGGAAAATTATATGAAGAAGCACTTTTCTTTTTATGGCGTCACAGCTATAAACAGAAGATTGATTTTTAAGACAGTTTTGAAGCAACATCAGAAAGAGGTTTCTGAAAATGCACGAGAAATTGCCAAAGAGCTCTTCTCAAAAAAGCAACGCGAACTTCATTATTGCGGAATTGAAATTCTGATAAAAGAATTAAAGAAAAAATATAAGAAAGAAGATATTTCATTGATAGAATTCCTGATTGTAAACAATTCTTGGTGGGACAGTGTTGATACAATTTCTAAATACATCTTGGGAGAATATTTGATGCAATTTCCAGAAGAAACAGATAAAGTTGTTGACAGATTTTCCAATTCCGAGAATATGTGGCTCAATAGAAGCGCAATTTTATTTCAATTAGGTTACAAGCAAAAAACAAATTCCGATTTGCTGTTTGCCTTATGTCAAAAACATTCGGACTCAGATGAATTTTTTATCCGAAAAGCAATTGGTTGGGCTTTGCGCGAATATGGCAAAACGAACTCTTCCGCTGTGATAAAATTTGTTGAGATTAATAATTTAAAGCCTTTGAGTAAAAAGGAAGCCTTGAAAAATATTGCATAAGGGCAAAAAGTAGTATTTTCGTAACTTGTTTCAAAAAAAATGCTGAAAAAATACTTACAACGACTCGAATCATTAATTGCCTGGGGACAAACCAAATTAACCAACAAGCAGTTTATCTTCCTATCCAGTGTTTTGGTAGGGATTTCTGTGTCCTTGGCTGTAATTGTTCTGAAAGCTTTTGCACACTGGGTTTTTGTTTTTGCGACTTACATCAATGGCATTATCAAGTTGAGTTACATAAACAGTGTACTTCCTATCATTGGAATTTTACTGACCGTTTTTGTCATTAAAAAAGTACTTGGTGGAAAAATAGAGAAAGGAACTTCGCAGATCATGTATGCCGTGGCGCAAAAGGCAAGCATCATGCCTAGAAAGCAGATGTATGCTCAGATTATCACCAGTTCCTTAACTGTTGGTTTGGGAGGTTCAGCAGGTTTGGAGTCTCCAATCACGATTACAGGTGCCGCTTTCGGTTCTAACTTTGCTCAAACGTATAAATTAAGCTATAAAGATAGAACTTTGCTGATAGGATGCGGAGTTGCGGCAGGAATTGCGGCAGCTTTTAATGCTCCGATTGCCGGTGTTCTGTTTGCCATTGAAGTACTTTTGGTCGACGTCAGTATTGCCGCTTTTACCCCAATCATGATTGCTGCTGCCACAGGAGCGATCGTTTCTGCAGTAATTTTAAAGGAAAATGTACTTTTAAGTTTTAGCAAGCAACAAGATTTCGATTATCATAATGTACCTTTTTATGTAATTCTTGGATTACTGACGGGTCTTATTACCATTTATTATTCGAGATGGTTTCAACGAATTGAAAGATTTTTTACACGTTACAATAACAAACCTTACAAGAAAGCAATGATTGGTGCTTCGATGCTGGCGGTTTTGATTTTTATCGTTCCGACGCTTTTTGGGGAAGGTTACGAAAGTATCAAGACACTATCGGAAAGTGATCCTGGGAAATTATTGGAAGATACTTTATTCGGAGATTTTAGGAATAACAAATGGGTACTTTTGTTATTTGTCGGTTTAGCAGCAATGTTGAAGGTTTTTGCTACAGGATTTACGCTGGGAAGTGGAGGAAATGGAGGAAACTTCGCTCCATCTTTGTTTTTGGGTTCGTATGTTGGGTTCTTTTTTTCACAATTTATAACCTTGACAGGTCTTTCAAAATTACCGATCAGTAACTTTACAATTGTAGGAATGGCAGGTGTTTTAAGCGGATTGTTTCATGCACCGCTGACGGCAATTTTCCTTATAGCCGAGATTACGGGTGGTTACAGCCTCATGGTTCCGCTGATGATCGTATCTTCCATCAGTTTTGCGGTTTCCAAAAGATTCGAAAAGCACTCAATGGATGTGAAGCATTTGGCCAAAAAGGGACACGTTTTTACTAGTAATAAAGATACCAATGTCCTTTCGACTTTGGATACCAATAAAATTATTCAAACCGATTATTTGACTGTTTCTCCAGAAGAAAACTTAGAGAAATTAGTGGATCTGATTTCACACTCCAACCAAGTGATTTTTGGAGTTGTCGATAAAGACAAAAGCCTTGTAGGAATCATTCATTTCAATGATATTCGAGAGATTATCTTCAGTAATTTCAAGGTAAAATACACTTATGTGAAAGACGTAATGACGACTCCAATCGAGATTGTCTATCCAACGGATAGTATGGAAACTGTGATGAACAAGTTCGAAAGGAGTAAAATTGCCTTTTTGCCTGTCATTCAAGGCGGAAAATATCTGGGCTTTATCTCAAAGTCGGTTGCTCTGGAAGCTTATCGTACCAAATTAAAATCAATGACAATTGAATAATCATACATCTTTTCGATTTTAAATTTTGGTAAATCTTTAGTTTGCTATTTTTTTTCTCGTTTTTAGATGTACCTTTGCAAAAAATTGCCAATTTTTGAAGAGCGAATCTCTTTTACCCTAAAGGGCAATAAGTTACATTTTTTATTATGAAAAGAATAGTCGAATACAGAAAGTTGTTGAATGTAGAGAAAACGGTTGAGTTGAAAGAACTGAAAACCATATACCGTAATGCAATGAAGGATGCACATCCTGATAAATATGTTGGTGATGAAGCAGGACTTGCTGCTGCCGAGGAGAGAAGTAAGAAAATTATTGAGGCCTATCACCAGCTGGTAAGTATCAATCCTGAGACAATGAAGCAATTACTTCCGGAATATACTGAAACTATTGCTACATCAACCATTATTGATTATAATTTTGTTGACGGAAGACTAAAAATCACGTTTTCTAACGGAAGTATTTACGAGTATATCAGTGTGCCTAAAGCAACTTATGTAAAAATGGTAAATGCTGATTCACCTGGAAGATTCGCGAAAAGACATATTTTGAATGCTTTCACTTGGAGAAAAACAACCAATCAGGAATAGTTTTCAATTGAAAATATACAATAAGGTTTAGATATTATCTAGACCTTTTTTTATACCCCAACTTTAAGTTTTTATTCAGAAACAAATACTTAATTTTGTACAACTAAAAACTACACCATGAAAATCGAACAAATATATACAGGTTGTATCGCGCAAGCAGCTTATTATCTTGAAAGCAACGGCGAAGCTGCAATTTTCGACCCTTTGAGAGAAGTACAGCCTTATATTGAGAAAGCAAATAAAGACAACGCCAAGATTAAATATATTTTTGAAACGCATTTTCATGCCGATTTTGTTTCCGGACATATCGATTTGGCTAAGAAAACAGGAGGAAAAATCGTTTATGGACCAACTGCAAAGCCTGAATTTGAAGCAATAATTGCTACCGATAATCAAGAATTTAAAGTTGGGAATTATACCGTTAAAACACTTCATACACCAGGTCATACCTTAGAAAGCACTTGTTATT